>NZ_JBFRFW010000018.1:0-149303 GCF_052115025.1 Bradyrhizobium sp. 2TAF24
CAGCCGCGCTGAAAGCTCCGCCGCGTCCGCATTGATGAGCGACCGGAGATCACTCAAATTCTCGTCTAGGGTCTTGGTCGACGTCGGCATTCTTGATCTCTGCATCTGCGGATTTTTGAGCAGTTGGCCCCAAAAAGCGCTGATCGCGAGTAATGCCCGATTCTTTTGAAGCCGCAAGGATTATTGAGTTAACGAGAAGTTAATGGCTGCGTCTCGTGGAGGGGAATACTGACAGGGCCTCGCAACGAAGCGGCCAGAAAAGCATGCAGTTGTACGCTGACAACTTAACGGCAGCCCGAATCACTTCGCCCTTCCGGGGTAACATATTATCAACGCGCAAGTCTGGACGCACCAAACGAGGCCCGCAGGGCGTATCGAGGAGTTGTACGCTGACAACTGAGCGACAGTTGCTAGATGCCAAGGCGCACGGCTCGCCCCTGTCTGCGCTCAGCGTCATTGTAATAACTGGCCGCCTGTTGCACGGATCGATGCTGGGATTGCTGCATAGCCTCCGGCAAAGAAACACCGCGTTGCGCGGCTTCCGTCAGATACCCGGATCTCAGGCCGTGCGCGGAAAACTCCCTCGCATCGAGCCCCGACATTGCGCACCGCCGCTTGACGATCAGGTTGATCGACTGCGGCGTCAGCGCCCTCTCCTCGATCGCCTCCCAGCGATCGATCGCGCGGAAGATCGGCCCCTGGCTGACGTCCGCCCGCTCCAGCCATTCGCGCAGCGCCTCGACCGGCGGGCCGACCAGCAGCACCCTGCCCGCCTCGTCGTCGGCGTTGCCGGTCTTGGTGCGGCCGAGCTGGATCGCCACGCACGGCAACGTCTCGGATTTTGGGTCCTGTGGATCGAGCGGGACCGGTGCCTCGTCGCTGAGCTGCTCGACCCGCAACCGCGCCACCTCGCTGCGCCGACGCCCGCCGGAGGCGAAGGCGAGCAGCAGGATGGCTAGGTCGCGGGTGTCGGCCAGCCGATCCGACGAGCAGGTGGCGAGCAGGCGATCCAGAACATCCCGGGTCACGGCGCGCTTGCTTTTGCGCCGACGCGGTCGCGTGCTGGCTCGCACGGCCAGCCGGAGCGCCGAGCGCAGGCTCGGCGAGGCGAATGGACCCTCCTGCCCTTTCCACCGATGCAAAGTCCCCCAGCTTGCAAGCCGCCGTTTCACCGTCGAAGGCGCATGCGGGCCGGTGCTGCGCAGCATCTCGCTTTCGCGTAGCGCGGCCGCCGCGTCGGCCGGCATGCCGTGCTGCGGATCAGTCTCGCGCCTGGCCGGGTCCCAGAGGTGGTGCGCCACAAACTTCAGAGCCAGGCTTTCCGAGGCCGGCCATGGCAACGCGGCGCCGGTCGCGGCCAGGGCCCAGGCTTCAAGGTAGGCAAGGTCCGACGCCAGGGCCCGCAGGGTGTTCTCGCCCATGCCTTCCTGGGCGAGATGCTTGAGCGTCGCGACGTCATCGTCGGTCAGGAGCTCGGCGAGCCGGTCGCGCCGCTCCATCGGCAAGATCGCCGAGAGCGTGTCGAGTTGCAGCGCGCGCCGAGTTTCGAGATCGGAGATCAAGGCGCGGGAGGTGATGTCGTCCATCGGCGGTGCTCCGTCAGAAACCGTAAGTGCGATCCGCCCAGCGCAGCAGCACGCCGGCGTCGGGGTCGGGAAGCCGCACGCGCTGCGCCTTCAGGCCTTGCGCGATCGCCAGGCCGACATCGGGATCGACCCAGTGGCCGTGGGTCATCAGGAAGAACCAGCCGAAGGGCAAGCCGATCTCGCGGTCCACCGCCTCGATCCGCTCCATCAGCAGATGGACCGAGGCATCTGGCGTCATGAGAAGACGTTCTTTCGGCGGCCGCAACGGCCGGGGAATGAAGCCGACCTCACGCTCGCCCTTGTGGGTGTAATCCCGGATATCGAGTGCCCAGTGGGCAAAGACACGATGCGGCCTCGCGCTCGAGTCCTCCCAGTCCTGAAAGAACCGCAGCTCTCTCGGCACAAAGCCGAAATAGTCCGGGACCGCCTCCATGAAGGGCGTCTCGCGCGTTCCGCCCGGCCCGACCTCGCGGATGACGCGCCGCTCCAACTCGGGCCGTTTGGCCTCCCGCTTGCCGCGCTCGATGCGGTCGCAGCGGTCGAGAAAACTGCGGACGTGGACCACCGCCCCGCCGGCGCGGCCGAGGAGGCGATAGACCGGACCGGCGAGGCGATCCGAGTCGGGAAGCTGATCGGTGCGAGGCCAACTCGGATCGAGCAGTTCCTCTTCGCCCCAGGGTCGATAGTCCGGGTTGACGATCCGGCCGGCGCGCCATTCGATCTCGCGGCCGAGCGCGATCTGAACGTAGTCGGCAGCGCCCGGCCCGGTCGGCGCGGAGACGAAGGCGCTCGTGCCGCGCCATTCGGTGATCTGGAGATCGGTCTCCTTCAGGCGCTTCCAAACCGCGGACGCATCACCGTTTTCCTTGGCCAGTTCGGCCATCATCCACGGGCGCAATTCGCCAAGCCGTGTGCCGTCGGGACGAATCACCGATCGGGTGTCGCGCCAGTAATCGTCGTCGATCTGCGCGAAGCCAAATTCAAAGCCCGGGAAGGAAGCGGCGAGGGCAGGGAGCAGCGCCGCGTCGGCCGAGGCGGGGTCTAGCCCGGCCAAAACGGCTTCGAGCGACGCGGCATCGGGGAGGCGGGCAGGGGCGGTCATCCCGGCGTTCCTTCATCGGTCCAGGGGTTGAACAACGGCACGCCGAGGGGCGCAAAATCCTTGGTGTTGCGGGTCGCGAGCACGAGCTCACGGTCAAGCGCTGTGGCCGCGAAGAACCCATCCATCACGGAGAGCGCAAAGCCGCTCTGGCGGGCTTGCGCCATCAGATCGCCCCAGCGTTCGGCGATCGCGGGATCGATCGGCACGATCCGCCCCGCGAAGCGCGCTGGCAGATCTTCGGCGAGCCAGGCGGTCAGCGCCTCGCGACGCCGGCCGTCGTCCATCAGCGCGATGCCGCGCCGGAGCTCGGCGATCGACGCCACGCTGATGAAGGCGCGGTCCTCGTCGATCGTGTCGAGCCAGGCGAGCACCTTCGGGTCGGGCGCCGGCCGGCGAACCTCCGACAGCACGTTGGTGTCGAGCAGGACGTTCATAGATCGAGGTCGCGCGGCTGATCGCGGACCCGATCGAGGTCGAGCTCGGCGTCGCGCAACGGCGACGCCATCAGGAATTCGGCGAGCGAACCTTTGCGGACCGTCTTGCGCGCCCACTCCTCGGCCGAGACAATGACGACGCTCGGCTTGCCGTGGCGGGTGATGATCTGGGGATCGGTCTGGGCGCGCTCGATCACCTCGGACAGCCGTGCCTTGGCGCCGGCCACGGTCCAATGGCCCGAGGCGCCCGGGGACTTTTGGGACGTGGTCACGGTTGCCTCCTATGACTATAATGACTAATGTGACTATAAGCGGTGTCCGGGCGATTTTCAACGTAGCTGCGTGCAGAAATGGCGCGGTTCAACTGCTCCCGGAGCGTTGCTATTGTCAGCGACCGAAACGAGAGGCGCGTCATGGCCGAAACCGACAAGCAAAGGGCTCCCCCCATGCCCGAAGCCGGCGGACCACCCGACCAGAACCAGATGGCCGCCAGCCATCGCCGCGCCCTTCGCGCCGAGGATCTGAGCGCGGAGGAGGTCGCGGCGATCGAAGCCAGCGAGATGGAGCCCGGGTTCGAACATCTCGATGCCGAGCTCGACCAGGTTGGGATGTCGTTTGTCGATATTGCGCGCGACTTCGCCCGAAAACTTCGGGCGCGCGGCGATGCCGCCAGGGGACGGCCGGCCGACAAGGCGTTTCGGGACAGCCTGTTCGACGATTCCTGACCCCTATCGCACCCACAGGCGGAGCGCGGGCGCCGAAATCGACCGGAAGGGAAGGGAACAGTCTCTTGCGGAAGAAGGGAGGGCGCTGGCACGGGATGCGGTCTCTCGTCGATCTGAGCCTGGCTGAGGGCGTCAGGAGGCTTCCGGAGGCTGAGAATCGCTGATTTGCGGATTCACGTCCAACACTATCGATAAGAGGTAGTTATCGATAGTGACACACGTCGGGTGCCCCACCTCGCTATGACGGAAGTCAAGGCCATGATAGCTTCCGTATCGATGATTCCTGTTAAGGTTATCAAGCCCTTGCATTCCGGCTACCCGATCCCCGATCCGCTGCCGTGGGCAAAACTCGCCGGGCCGCTCGCCGCCGCCGAGGATTCCTTGGCGCGCCTCGACGAGCGTCTGGCAAAGAGCCCGATCCGCGACGGCTGGGTCGCGCGCACCCATTATACCGACGCCTGCGCCAGTCTGTGGCTCGCGGGCGAACTCGTCCACCTCGAAGATCTGGTTCTCCACGACGCCGGCATGGACGTCCGCACCCCGACCCACGAGCTGACCCGGGCTCGAACCGTGCTGCGAACGCGGCGCCGCATCGCCGGTGCCAAACCGGATTGGGCGCTGTCGCCGGCTGGCGTCGATGGCCTGCGCGGCGGGGGCGGGGAGGGCAACTGGAAAAGAAATGGATCTGTCGCTGGCGAGAATAGCGAACCCGCCGACGATGAAGAGTTCGTCGACACAGCTGCGGCCGATGCGCCCGACGCGCTGTTCGCGGACGCTTTCGCCGCCATCGACGCGGCGGTGGCGCGAACCGAGCGCACCCTCGCGGGAGAAACCCGGCGCCAGGGCGAGCGCGATCCGCTGGTCTACGATCTCGACTGGGATGAGGACGCCAGGATCGAGGATTGGCAGCGTGTCGTCGACCAGACTCGCAAATTGCCGCCGGCGCTGGCGGCGGCGATCACAGCCGATGCCTGGGACCGGATCGAACCGCTGCAGCACATGCCGTGGCTCGGGCGGTTGCTCGCCGCGGCGCTGCTGCGAGGACGCGGCAAAACCCGGACGCACCTGCCCTGCCTGCATGCCGGGCTGAAGACCATCCCGCGCGAACGCCGTCGATCGTCCGACCCGGCGTCGCGGCTCCTGATACAATTCGAAGCGATGACCGCGGCCGCCGACGCCGGCCTCAAGGATCATGATCGCTGGCTTAACCAGCGCACCCTGCTCGCCCGCAAGCTCGTCGGGCGCCGCACCACCTCAAAACTGCCGGCGCTGCTCGACTACATACTGGCCCGGCCCATTGCCTCCGCCGGCATGATCGCGGCGGAGCTGAAGATCACGCCGCGCGCCGCCCAGGACCTGGTGGCCGAACTCGGCCTGCGCGAGGCGACGGGGCGGGGACGCTATCGGGCATGGGGAATTCTCTGATAACCGCGTCCTGGCTGGACCAATCTTGTCCGAAATTTGTATAGGTATTTCGGACATCTGATTTGCAATCTGTCCGAAACAAGTATACAAGTTTCGGACATGAATAGTACCTCACCCGATCTGAAGACAGCCATGCTCGAGCGCATCCGTGCGGACGCGCCGCGCAGGGTCTGGACGCCCAGCGATTTCGTGGATCTCGGCTCGCGGGACGCCATCGATAAGGCATTGCAGCGGCTGACGAAGGCCGAAACCCTCAGGCGAATCGATCGCGGGCTCTACGATCAGCCTGGCTTCAACAAGCTCACCCAAAAACCCAACCCGCCCGATCCGCGCTCGGTCATCGACGCCGTTGGACGACGCGACCAAACGCGGATGCTTGTCGACGGCATGACCGCGGCGAACGATCTGGGCCTGACTGACGCCGTCCCGGCCAAAATCGTAGTGCATACCGACGCCCGTCGCCGCGCGATCAAGCTGGGTAACGTAACGATCACTTTTCGTCCGACCGCGGCCAGCAAGCTGTTCTGGGCCGGGCGACCGGCAATGCGCCTCGTCCAGGCGCTTCACTGGCTGCGCGATCTCTTGGTTCGTGAAGGCGAGAGCGATCAGGTCAAACGCAAGCTCGCCAAGCTTTTCGAGGATCCCACGACGGGGCCGTCGCTCAGAGCCGATCTCACTGCCGGTATGTCAGCGCTTCCGACATGGATGCGGGTGTTTCTCAAGTCGCTCATCGAAAGCGATCCCGGCGTTCGTCGGCACATCGACGATGACCGTAATGCTGATGCTGCTGACGATGCTGATCATGTGGGCGCAGATCATGATCGTCTTCGACAAAGAAGGAGGGACGGTGACGATGATCAGCATCACGCGGCCATCGCCCGACTGAAGCCGAAACCGCTCTCCACCCAGAAGAAACGAGCCGCCAAGCGCGGCGCAACCCGGAGGGCGAAGGCATGAACCCGGCTTTCGATGAGGTTCTCGCCGCCGGGTCCGACACGATGTTGAGCGCCTTCGATACGACGGCGCTACGCCTCGGCACGACATCACAGAATATCGAGAAGGACTTCTGGGTCTGCTGGACGCTGGATGCCTTGTTCAATGGCCTGAAAGAGGGAGGACCGCGCCTACTTTTCAAGGGCGGAACCTCCTTGTCCAAGGGGTTCGGTCTGATCAACCGCTTCTCCGAAGACATCGATGTCACGGTGTTTCGGGACGACATTGGCGAGCCGGCTACGATTGAGGAGCTTAACGCGCTGAGCGGGAACAAACGCCGCGCGCGCCTCGATGCGATCAAGGACGCCTGCCAAGCCTATATCCACGGCCCGCTGCGCGCTGAGTTGACCCTGATCCTACAGGACCGGCTCCAGGCCAGTGGCCTCGATGTGGGGTCGGCACGGGTTGAAACCGACGACGCCGATCCCGACGGACAGACCCTGCTGATCTGGTATCCCGCAGCGACGCCGCGATCGGATTACGTGCGGGCGGCGATCAAGATCGAGTCGGGCGCGAAATCCGCGCTCGACCCGAACAGCGAAGTGCCGATCAAACCCTATGTTGACGATGATCTACCGGCGCTCGATTTGACCGTCCCGGCCGTGCGCACGGTCGATCCCGAACGCACCTTCTGGGACAAGGTTGTCATCCTCCACGGGTTGCGACGCTGGTTCGACAAGCGCGGCGAACTGCGCGGGGGCGGCCAACGCGTGTCCCGTCATTACTATGACTTGCACCTGCTCGCCGGGGACCCGGTCGGCGAAGCCGCCATCGCCGAGACGGCGCTCGGCGCGGACTGCGTCGCGCACGCCCGGATGTTCTTCAATCGACCGGACTTCGATCTCGCGAGTGCTGCGCCGGGCTCGTTCGCGCTCGCCCCGCATGACGCGATGATCGAGCAGTTGCGCCTCGACTACAGGGCCATGCAAGGCATGATCTTCGGCGACCCGCCGGATTTCGAGGCCGTGCTCGACAGCATCAGCTCGCTCGAGACGCGCCTAAACGAGAACGGTGCGCGCGAAAGCGGGGCGGCGCAATGAAGCAGTTTGAGGGAGCTATCGGTACCGGCCAAGAGGTAGAGCGCACCGTCTGGGCGATGGGATAGTAGCACCGCTGCGCGAACGGACGCCTACCCGCTTGAGCGTGTGGTTCAGACGCTTGGCTGGAACGCAGAAACGGCCCCGCCTTTCGGCGGGGCCGTTGCCGTGGGGCGCTTAGTCCCGGTTCGGTCGGGACCAGATGAGCTGGAGGCCCTCCTGGCCTTCCACCTCGATCAGGGTGGCGTAGATCGGGGCCGGGAAGCTCGGGTCGTCCAGCTTGACCGAGAGATAGTCGCGCTCGGTGTCCTTCGCGGTCTTCTGCCAGGCCGCGCCCAGCTCGACATTACCGGCGAAGATGCGGAAGTGCGGACCCTTTTCGGAGGGGGTCTCGACACGGACCAGCTTGGCCTTGGCGTTGAGAGCGAGCGTGCGGACGGTGCCGGTGAAGCCGTTGCCGTTCGAGGTGAAGGTGCCGATGGTCGCCATTGTCGTGTCCTTTTCAGTTTCCCGGGCCGCGCCCACCGCGGCCTCGATGGCTGGCTACAGACCGGAGGCGATCGACCCGCACCCCGCAGGGGCCGGCACGCAGTAGAGGGCAGCCAGGCCACGACTTTCTTGATTTCCGCGAGGAATGGACGCGCCGCGGCCAGGGGAAGAAAGTCGTGGCCGGATGTCGCGGGGATAAGAGCGAGGCGGCGCAAAGCGACGACGGCCTTCGGTCAGACATGCCAAATCGAGGACGCCGTGGGCGAGTCTGATGAAACGGCCGGGTGACACGATAGCGACCTTCGGGGCCAGCGCGACGGACGCGCATTTCACCAACAGCGGACACTCCACAACGTTTCAAGCCCCGCTGGTCGAGACCTCGACCGAAAATGAACGACCGCGCCGCTTCTCCATCAGGCGTCAGGGCGCGGCCTATCAAACGAGACTGCGGATGGAAGCGACGTTCGCTCAATAGAACGACGACCCGCTAGCGCCGGAATGCGACCCCCGGGGAAGAAGTTCGGTAAGGCGGAGTATCAGGTCACGACAATTGACGGGAGGAAAACCCGGCGAGAACCGCCGAAGGACGAGGCCGGTTTACTGCACGCGTGAAGGTGGGAACGGATTCCCACCGCTGACCGCCAGCAGCGCTGATCAGATTCTCTCGAATGTTGCCCACCGATACGATGTAAACAAAAAACGGCAATACATTCGGCGATGTCAGCGAGGCAAGGTGATCCTAAACGACGGTCGGCTTCCAGCCGGTGTCTGCGAAGACCGCACAGTCGGGCATCGGATCGATGATGCCGTGCGCGGCCATGGGAGCGAGGGTTGTGGACTGGACGCCAGCGCCGGGCTGAGAACCCGCAACCTGATCGTGCTTCGAGTGGGCAGAGCTGTCGCACGTCGACAGGGATCGACTCGCTGTCTGCTCATCATGCAGCCTCCCCGACCTCGAACGCTTTCGGTTGCAGGCCGTGCAGGTAGGCGACGGCGCGCTGCGCATGCGCGGCGGCCGAGAAGATGAAGCGCTTCTCGTTTGACAAGACCTCAAGCCAGGACGCGAGGTAGCTCGCGTGATCCGGGCGAGGTTCTAGTTCGGGCACGACGCCGAGGTCCGCGCAAAGGAAGCAGCTCCCGAGTTCGGCGATCAGTTCCTCGCGCGCGCGTTCGCTACGATCCTTGCCGTAGCGGCTGAGATCTCGATTGACGCGGTGGGAAGGAGCGGTCCAGTGCACGTTATGCCGATATCGGCATAACGGTCATTATGCCGTAAGCTGGATTATGCCGCATGGCCGAGTTCGGCGGCTGCTGCGTCTGCTGTCGGCCATGCGGCAGTTCGGCATAATCAGAGCGCTTTGAAGAAGGCGAGTATGGGGTGGCAAGCTGCCCGACCGCTTCTGGGCGCCCAAGCCGGGAAAGCGGCCGTTCAGCAGGCTACTG
Organism: Bradyrhizobium sp. 2TAF24; assembly: GCF_052115025.1. Classification (NCBI taxonomy): domain Bacteria; kingdom Pseudomonadati; phylum Pseudomonadota; class Alphaproteobacteria; order Hyphomicrobiales; family Nitrobacteraceae; genus Bradyrhizobium; species Bradyrhizobium sp. 2TAF24. The sequence goes on from NZ_JBFRFW010000018.1 coordinate 9,235, forward strand.
TACTTTGACCGCAATGCGCCCCCTTTCCGGCCGTTCGACTGCCGCTTGCGGCGTCCCGAAAGCCGACATTGCTCACGGCGTAGCCAAGCGCAAGCCGATTACTTCGGCGTATATGTTCGAATCCCACCCGGTCCGCCACTTCAGTCCCTGAGTGGGCACTGAGTTCACGCCAGTTTTTCCGGTGAGCGCCTGGTGCAGCCGGGTCTTCGATCCCATGATCCTGACTTCGCCGTCCGCGACCTCGACGCGCTGGGCGAGCGCGCGCAGGTGGTCGCGGCGGTAGCCGCCGCCCTCGAGGCGGATGCGCTGGCGGGCGGTCTCGGCGAAGGCGCGGACCATCTGCGGGGAGATGGCCTTGGAGCCGGAGTTGTCGAGCATGGCCTGGGCGCGCTCCGCATCGGCCTTCGCCTGATCGCGGATCGCCATCAGGCCGTCGATGCGGTCTTTCAGGGCCGGATCGTCGATGTCGGCCACGCCCGCCTCGATGGCGTCGTAGAGGCGCTTCAGGCGCAGTTCCGATTCGGATGCACGCTTGTTCAGTTCGGCGATGTGCTCGCGCTGGCGCTCGCTTCGCTCCTGCCGCCGGTCAAGAACGCTGGACAGGATTGTTTCCAGCCTTTCGGGCTGGAGAAGCTGGCTTTCCAGATGGCTGGCGACCAAATCGTCCAGCTTGTCCATCGGCACGGCCATGCCCTCGCAGGCAGTCGGCCCCTGCCGTGCTCTCATGGAACAGGCGTAGTAGCGATAGCGTCCGCCCTTGCCGGTACGGATGGTCATCGCCCCGCCGCACTTCGCGCAATGGATCAGGCCGGTGAGCATGGTCGGGCCGCTGATGACGGCGGATGGCGTGACCTTGGGATGGCGGGCTTTCAAGAGCGCCTGCACCGTGTCGAACGTCTCGGGGTCGATGATCGGCGGGACCGGAACGGTCACGATTTCGGCGACGGGTTTCAGTTCCTTGGTCTTGCTGCGCTTGTTGAACTCGTGCTCGCCCATGTAGGTGCGGCGGGTCAGGATGCGGTGAACCTGGCCGATGCCCCAGCGCCCGCCGTCGCGGGTGAAGATGCGGCGGCTGTTGAGGTAGGAGACGATGTTCTTGACGCCCATCTGGCCGGTCGTGCCATCGCCTTCCAGCGCCAGCCGGTAGATCAACCGCACGGTGTCGGCGTGGAGCGGGTCGATCTCCAGCTTCTTCTTGGTCTTGGCCCCGCGCTGCTCGGCCGCGACGACGCGGTAGCCGATGGGGGGAAGCGACCCGTTCCAGAAGCCTTGGCGGGCGTTCTCCTTCAAGGCCCGCATGACGTGCTTGGCGTTTTCCCTGGACTGGTATTCGTCGAACAGGGCCATGATCTGTCGCATCATGACGTGCATGGGGTCGTCGCCCATTTCCTGCGTGATCGACACGAGCTTCACGCCGTTCTTCGCCAGCTTGCGGACATAGAACTCGAGCTCAAAGTGGTCGCGGAAGAACCGGCTGAACGAATGGACGATCACCACGTCGAACGGCGCGGGCTTCGACGTACCCGCCTCGATCATGCGCTGAAACTCGGGGCGGCGGTCGTTGGTCGCCGACGCGCCGGGCTCCACATAGGTCTCGACGAGCTGGTAGCCGCGCGAAGCGCAATAGGCTTCGCCCTGCCGCTTCTGGTCGGGGATGGAGACATCATGCTCGGCCTGCCGCGCCGTCGAAACGCGCAGGTAAAGGGCGGCGCGTTGGGGGATTGTCGAAGCGGTCATGCCTGGTCTCCTTCGGTAGCCGCCTCGTCAGGCGACAACACGGCGACACCGAACGGCAGGAAATGCTTCGTGTTGCGGGTGACGATGACGAGTTCATGTGCTGCGGCGATACCGGCAATCACGGCATCAGCCATGCCGGGGTCGTGACCGGCCGCAAGCGCCTTCGCCTCCAGCCGCCCGCCGATCGCGGCGGCCTGCGCGTCGACGCCAATAATCTTGTCGTCGTATGTGGAGACAAGGCCACTGAGCCATGCTTTCATACTCGCGGCCTTCGCCGTTGTCCCCTTGTGGTCGAGGAGCGCGATTCCCTTCTCGATCTCATGGATGGAGACGACCGACAGGAATAGCTGTCCATCGGCGTCCATGCGGTCCAGCCAGGTGAGGAAGTCAGCGGATGCCTCCGCCTTCGACGGCGCCAGCATGGAAACGACGTTGGTGTCGAGAAGAAAGCCGCTCAAAGCTCGACATCCCGCGATGGCCTGCGATTACGCGGGAACTCTCCGCCTGGGAACGTCCTGAGATAGCTGACAAGGCCCGCCCGTTTGCGCGTCAGCGCCTTGCGCGCGATCTCCGCCGCCTCGACCGAGACCAAGGCCGCGACAGGCTTGCCATGACGGGTGATGGTCACGATCTCTCCTTTGATGGCTTCATCAACTAGGCTGGAAAATCCAGCCTTGGCGTCTCTGAGGTTGATGGTCAGCATGTTGCGCCCTCACATATGTAGCTATATGTGACTACATGTAATCCATTGAAGGGCGGATTTCAACGCCGATTTCAAATCCCCGAGGTGTTAGCCCTCGGAGCCGAACAACTCGTCGAAGATGTCGCCGAACCATTGCTCGAACACCTCGATCTCGGCCTGCGTGACCGGAACAGGATGGGGCCAGTCGTCAGTGACGGTCCATGTGGACAGGTCATGTTTGGGTGGCCTGCCGGGGAACGGCCACGGGTAGCCCAATAGCGCTTCAAGCTGCTCCGATGCCGTGGGTGGCCTCACATGCGGGGAACGGGACACGATGCCCACCCCCTCATTATTCGTTTCGCCGTCGGTCATCGAAGCCGGCCTCGCCTTTCGGGCACCACGCCACGGGGTTGGCGACCCAGCGGTCGATGTCGGATTCCCTCCAACCAGCGCCGTTGACGCTGATCCTCAACTGGGCGGGGAACGTGCCCTCGGCGATCTTGCGGTAGATGGTGGACCGGGACAGGCCGGTCCGCGCGAGAACGGTTTTGAGGCGGACGATACGGTCTGGTGCGGGCATGGCTGCGCTGGCTCCTGCCGGTTGTTTCTGACGGCTTCCGGGACCAGACAGAGCGATGATTTATTGTTGTGCAATAGTGATTTAGGCGTCGTAGTACTGTGGCGTGGAGGCGGCGGAAAATAGGATAGTTCTACAGTCCGATACTCCGGCCTCTACCGAGGTCGATACCGTGGCTGAAGGCGAGTTCCCGGCCAAGGCTACGGCCCGAGTCGATCCCAATGCCGAGGTCGCGCTTGCGACCCTCAAGGATGGATTCAAGCTGGGGATCGCGTTCAAGGCTCTTTGCCATGTCGCCCATGGCTGCCCGCGTGGACTTGTAACCGGACATGTCGCCCGCCTGGTACTGGCGCTGGCTGGTCTGGCCGAGTTCCCGCCAGCGTTCCACGAAGCGGTCGGCTCGCAGGCTGGGATCGGTGCGAAGCTCGGTTTCCAGTTGCAGGGCGCGGATTGCGCGCCGGGCGTCGCCGGACGCTGCCTCCGCCGCAAGCTCCGGGTTTTTCTTGTAGGCGGCTTCGGCGTCATGCGGGCCGTAGGGGCGCACCTCCTCAAATCGCTGGCGGGCCTCCTGCAATTCCCTGATCTGATCGGGGCTGGCCTGGCCGCCCAGATCCTGTGCCGCGAAGATCGCATCCACGGCGCGGGCATGACGGACGAGCGCCCGGCCACGGGCGCGGCGCAACGCCGCCTCCGGGTCTTCCTCCACCTTCCTTTCCGGCCCCTGTCCGCCCTCAGCGGGCGGGCGTAGGCCGTCGAACAGGCCGCGAACCTTCTCGGGAACTTGGCGGACGATCTCGACAACCCGTTCCACGCGCTCGCGAAAGGTGATGCCGCGCCGCTCGGCATAGTCTCGGGCGGGTTCGTAGTCGCTCGCCATGTCCTTGGCGCGGTCGCGCGACAAGACGTTGATGAGCTTGTCCTGACTGGCGAAGTCGTCGCGGCCATAGTGCAGGTCCATACCGTCGCGGTGGCGCGAGAGGGCGACATAGCTGCCGTGAGCGTCCATGCCCGGTGTCGCCAGCACATGGGCGTGGTCCACGGTCATGCCCTGCGCCTTGTGGATCGTCGCGGCATAGCCGTGGTCGATCTTGTTGTAGTCCTTCAAGTCGAACGAGACATTGCGCCCGTCGTCCGTGCGCACGGTCATGCTCTGGGCGCTGACCTGCTCGATGGCCCCGAGCGTGCCGTTCTTCACGCCAAGCCCGCGCTCGTTTTGCAGGAACATCACGCGGTCGCCGGGTGCGAAGTTCCGCGCGCCGCGCTCGACGGCGACACGCACATCGTCGCCAAGGTTTCCGGCCTCGCGCATCCGTTCGCGGGCAGCTTCGTTCAACTCCCGCACCTCGGCATTGGTGTGGGTGAGGATAATGCGGGTTGCGTCCGGGTTCGCCTTCCGCTCGCGGTCCCAACGGTCGATCAATTCGCCGCGCGCTTGCTCGCGAGATTCTGCAACATGCACCATGCCGTGACGGTCATAAGCATGGATCGCAGCGCCGGTTCTGCCGGTCGCCAGGTCGCGGGTGGCGTCGCGCTGCCAGTCTTCACGCTGGCGTCGCACCTCGCCTATCTCCGCGCCGCCGTGGCGTTCAAAGATCGAGCGGAACGCCGCGCCGGCCTCTATTGCTTGCAACTGCTGCGGATCGCCGACCAGCACCACCTTGGCCCCGACCTCGGCGGCATGAGACAGCACGCGCTCCAACTGCCGCGTGCCCACCATGCCCGCCTCGTCGATCACCAGCACATCGCGGGATGTGAGCATGTTACGGCCCTGCGCCCAACCATGTTCCATGCTGGCGATGGTGCGCGAGGCGATGCCGGAACCGTTTTCCAATCCCTCGGCCGCGATACCGGACAGGGCCGCGCCGCGCACGGTGTAACCGGCATCCTCCCAAGCCTCGCGCGCCACACCCAGCATCGCGCTCTTTCCCGTCCCGGCATAGCCGACGACAATGCCGAGACCGCGCCCGTCCGTGACATGCGCCAAGGCGTCGGCCTGCTCGCCGGACAGGACAAGGCCGCGATCCGCCGCGCGTGCCAGCGCACGGCCCTTATCCTGCTCGCCGACGCGATAGCGCTCCCGTTCCGCCATGAGTCCCGCCGCGCGGTGCAGGCGCTGTTCGGCCTCGATCATCTCGCGGGTGGTGAAGCGATCCTGCCCGGCATCGTCCTTGCCGAGTTCGACCAGCTCGGGCGCGCTCCGCATAGCGCCCATGACCTCGTTGAACTGGTCGATCCCGTCGCTGTGCCGGTGCGCGAACATCGCCATGTCACGCCGGGTGAAGGTCGATTGCTGCTGTGTGATCGCGTCGAGAGCGGTAGAAGGATCGGCGACGATCCGCGCGCCGTTCTCGCGGGCGATGCGCCGGTGATCCTCGGCGCGGTCGGCCTCAAGTCCGGCAGCCTCGATGCGCTGCGCGGGCGCGCCGATCTTGGTCTGCGGTTCAAGGCCGATGCCCTGGGCCTCAAGGCTGCGATGGTCGATCCGCGCGTCGATGTCGAGTTCGACCAGCCGCTCGTTGACATGATCGGCCCAACGCTCGCGCCAATGCTCCACAAACTCCGTGCGGTTCCAGTCCCGCGCCTTCGGGCCGAAACCGTTTTCGTCCAGCGACCGCATGGTCAGCATGACATGAGCGTGGGGCTTGGGCTGGCCGTCCTCGGCCACGTCCCAATGCACGTTGAGGTCGGCGATCATGCCCCGATCCACGAACTCGGCCTGCACGAAGTCGCGGGCGAGTGCGACGCCCTGCGCCTGTGTCATCTCGCGGGGGATGGCGAACTCCACCTCGCGGGCAAGCTGCGCGTCCTTGCGTTTCTCGAATGCCTCGACATCGTTCCAAAGCCGTTCGCGGTCGTTCCATTCTTCCGGCGCGTTCTCCGGCAGCATGACCTCGGAATGGACGACGCCGCGCTTGGCGGAAAAGTCCTGATCGCGGCCCAGCCGGTCGTCGCGCAGCCGCGAGGCCGAACGGTAGGCGGCGGCTGCGACCGCGCTGCGGCCCGCCGCGCGTCCGATGACCTGAACGGAGAAATGGTAGATCGCCATGGCGACCGACCAGATACTGCCCTCAAGCGCACGTCGGAACGACGTATAAGCGCGCCCTCGAAACTAATTTCTCGGGACTGACCGCGCCGTTCCAGCCCGTCCCGGCAACCTTACAGCATTGCGGCAGGCGCTCAACTATTATCGTTCCATCGACAGCTTATGGAGACGACGGTGAAAGTAGAGATGAAGCGCTCCATCTCCTTGCGGAGACAAGTTTCTCCATCCCTCTTCCCGAACCGGACGTGCAGGTTTCCAAGCATCCGGCTCTCTATGCATGGGCGCTCGCGCGCCTATGGGTGGGCCTCAGATATGTCTGAGACGTTGGAACGCATTCCAGAAGCCGCGCACGCTTTCGCGTTGCTGGTGCTCCCCGTCTGTGGTCCATCCGTTCGGTTTCGCAATACTCTGGTCCGGGTAACGCATGGTCCCTCCGTCACAGAGAAACCGCAGGCGTTTGGTCCCTTCGGTCCATTGCCGTCGTTGTCCCGGGGCGCTGAGATGATAGCGGCGGCGCAGCATCGGCCACGTCGCTTTTCCGTGCTTTCTTCTCAGCCAGCGCCCCACGCGCTGCCATATCCAGCGATCGAGGTGGTTGAACTCCCGATATGCTCTTATGGCGTATCGGTAGTAGTTCCTCCATCCCACGATGACCGGATTGAGGTTGCTGACGACTTCGGCGAGAGAGCATCCGGTGGGGATGCCTTTCACCATGACTTTGATCTTGTGACGCAGGTCGTTCAGCTTGCCCTTCGGTATGAAGAGCTTGCCGACCCAATGCCCCGTGTGGAGCGCTTTTGCCTGCACCACCCGATAGCCAAGGAAGTCGAAGCCTTCCCTGATGTCGGTGACCCGAGTCTTTTCCATCGACAACTCCATGCGAAGCTCCGTTTTCAGGAACTCCGCCAGCGCGAGCTTTTCCGCTTCCGCTTGCTCTCTCGTGCCGTCAACGAGAACGACGAAGTCGTCCGCGTAGCGCACCATGTAGAACGCCGTCTTGCCCTGTTTGCGGTCTCTCGCCCTTCGGGCAGCAGCATTTATACTTGGTTCACGAGGGCGCATGGACCATCGTCCGTAACGTTCGTCGATAGCTGTCAGGTAGATATTCGACAGCATCGGCGAGATGATCCCGCCTTGCGGCGAGCCTGTTACGGGGTGACGAACGGTCCCCTCGATCATCACGCCCGCCTTCAGGAATGCGAAGATCAGCCTCAACACCTTGCGGTCACTGATGCGTCGTCGCACGCCCTCCATCATGACGTGGTGATCAATGGCGTCGAAGCAGCCCTTGATGTCGCCTTCTATGACGTAGCGATAGACCGAGGGTCCGCGCCTTGTCGGATGAAGGACTTTCTGGATTCTCACCAGAGCATCGTGGGTGCTCCGTCCTTTGCGGAACCCGTAAGAGGTCGGATAGAAGTCCGCCTCGAAGATGGGCTCCAGGATCAGCTTCAAAGCCATCTGTACCAGGCGGTCGATCAGCGTGGGAATGCCGAGTGGCCGGAACTGCCCCGGCTTGCCGGGCTTCGGGATGAGCCGTTGCCTGACAGGCTCCGGGCAATATGTTCCGTCGCGGAGCGCCTCTCGGATTTCTTCGAGGAACGCCGCTGCGCCACCGGGACGCCGTTCGACCGTGAGCCGCGTCATCCCATCCGTGCCCGGTGTCCGACTGCCGCTGTTGCGGGAGAGCCTTCGCCAAGCCTCGTTCAGGGTTCTGCGGTCACATACGAGATTGAACAGATCAACAAAGACCTTATCGGGGTCTTCGTTGCTCCACCGATACAGCTTGCGCTGCATGTCGAGGACAAACGAGATATTCACCTCGCCGGACATGCGTCCACCTCCTGCCTGCTTGCTGTATCCACTGCCTCCCTTCGCCATGTGGACGGCTTTCCCGTCCTCGGACTACTACGAAGGCTCCGTCCCTTATCGTCACGATCGCTGGTCACTTCAGCCATCCGGTGTCGGAAACTGCCGGAAGCAACGACAAGGTTCTTAGGTTCCGTAACTGATCTCTCGCCTGCTTTAGGCGCCGACTCTACCCCGTGTGAAATCTGGCCTCGATACCACGCAAACCCATATCGAGGCTGGCGCGCAGCATGCTGCGTGCCCCCGGTCCATGTACGCATAGGACGGACCAACACTTCACCGATCCGTGGTTCGCACCATGGATCGACCCGCCCACTTCCGAGTTGGCGAGTTCGCGGTTCTACCGGGGCGTCCACCATCGGTTCGGTTTCCCTCGCCATGGCAAGCTCGCTGGCCGGACCGACTACGGGATCGGAAGTCCCCGTCCGTCCGACTTTGATGAGTTCTGCTGATTTATGGCTCCCCGGAAGCACCCGGTTTGCCTCACCCATCTGCTCACCGCCGCATGTTGCGTCATACGGCGTGCGGGGTCTCTCACCCCGCGAGATCAGAAACGACTGTAAAATCAAAGCACTCCTCTCTTTGATAGGGACCTAACGCACATGCGCAAGCCACGGGACTTCGACGCGGAACTGAAGTCGCTCGAAGACAAGACGCGAGACCTGAAAGCCCGCAAGGTGCAGCAGCTCGGCGAGCTTGTCATCTCGACCGGCGCCGACGCCCTCAGCGCCGACGAACTGGCGGGCGCGCTGATCGTGCTGGCCGAAACCAAGGACGCCGGAAAGAGGGAGGCATGGGCGAAACGCGGGGCCGCGTTCTTTCAAGGCCGGTCGCGGCGACCTGCATCGGCGCCTGACCGCGACACGGGCGGCGCTGCGACGCAACCGGGTGGCGCGCCATCGGCATCAGGCGGCGCTGGCGCGGCATGACATGCGAACCTGGCAGGTCGATCGCCGCAAGCGCACACGGCATCTGATCGAACTCGGCGGCCTCGTCGTCAAGGCCGGGATCGTGGACCTGACCGGCGACGACCGCGCCATGATCTACGGCGCGCTGCTTTGGATGGCCGACAAGCTCCAGAGCGATCAGGGCGAACATGCGCGAAGGCTATGGGCCGCAAGGGGGAAGCAAGCGCTCGAGGATCACTGAGCATCATATCGTCAAACGACAGCCCCCTTCGATGTACGCCTGGTTATGGAATGAGAACGCGCTCCAAGGCATCGACCAACTCGCGCCGTTTGCCCATCCCACGGTTCGCAAGATCATCGTCACCGGCTCGGTCGAGGTAGGCAAGCAACTGGCCGCACTGGCGGGTCGGCACATGAAGCGCACAACGATGGAATTGGGCGGACATACCCCGTGCTTGTGTTCGACGATGCCGATGCAGAGGCCGCGGCCCGCGCGCTTGCGGCCAAGAAGTTGTGCAATGCTATTCAGGACTGCATTTCGCTCACGCGCTTCTTCATCCAGGGGGCATTCTCGACCGCTTCCTCTCCGAACTGGTTTCGGCTTTCGAGACGGTGAGGGTCGGGGATGGACTGAACGATGGCACCCAGAAGGACCACTTTGGCATGCCGGTCACGTGCCGGCGACAGAAAAGCTGGTTGCCGACGCACGAAAGCGGCACCGAAGTGCTGACCGGGGCAAGCGGATCGGCAATGTCGGCAGCTTCTACGCGCCCACGATCGTGCACACGCCCGATGATCGCATCGCGCTGATGCGCAAAGAGCCGTTCGGATCGGTTGCCGTCGTCTTTCCCTTCCGGGACATCGAAGACGGCCTGGCACGCGCGAACGGCCTGCCCTTCGGTCTTGTCTCCTACATCTTCTCCAACTCGCTGGAACGGACCGACATGGCAGCGGCAGCTCTTCAGGCCGGCATGGTGAGCATCAAACATTTTGGCCTTGCGCTTCCCGTGTCCCCTTTCGGCGGAGTGCGCGACAGCGGCCATGGCAGCGAACGCGGGACCGGCTCGATCCACCCCGGTGTGCGCCCCAGTCGAGCGCTGCATAGATCTCGCACGCCACGATGGCGCCGAGCCCGCGCACCTGTCCCAGGTCTCCGGGTCAGCGCGCGCAGGGTCGAGAGTTTCCAGCCCGGGCGATCACCCGGCTCGCGATCAGCGCCGAGGCGAGATCGTGCGCACGCGAACCCCGGCGCCCAAGCAGGCGCGGGCTCTCCAGCTTGTGCATCATCCCTATTACCGCCGCCACATGGCCATGCGGCAGTGATGGCTGCGCCCTGGAAGCGGAGCTGCCCCGCTCGGCCCGGCCAAGATTCGACCGAACGACCCAGCAAGATTGTTCTATATGGCCACATTGAATGTTCCAGACTGCCCGGAGGCCGAGGCATAAACTCTCCGCTCATCGAGGTTGGATGGCGCCCACGCGTGAAGTTCGGGGCCGAGCTCAGGGGGAACGGGGCTAAATGAAGACTCAGTTAGTTGATGCAAAAGCCCGCCGGGACCGTGCGGCATCGTTGTGGTGGAAGCTCGGCCTGCCGAGCTGTACGCCGTGCACCAGCTCCGTAACTGGTGTCAACTGGCGTTCCGTCTAGACCGCAGGTATGATTTTTAGGGCGACAGCGATGCAGCTCACTCTGAAGACCTTCCTGGAGCGCACGGAGTCTTTCCTCCCGCAGAACGAGATCGTTTCGAGACAAGCCGACGGCCAGCTTTTTCGCTATCATTATGCTGATTACTGTCGGCGTACTCGGCAGCTTGCGAGCGCCTTGGCTCGGCTCGGGGTCAAGCCGGGCGACAGAGTCGCGACGCTGGGCTGGAACACATACCGGCACATGGAGCTCTACTTCGCCGTTCCGTGCCTCGGCGCTATCCTGCACACGGTGAACATCCGCCTAAGCGACCAGCACATTGCCTATATCATGAACCACGCAGAAGACGTGGTCCTGTTCGTCGATCCGGATCTCTTGCCGACCGTGCAACGAGTCGCTTCTTCTGTACGCAGTCTTCGCCACATCATAGTCATGGACGATCGGCCTGCGTCTCCTGACGACCTTGACTATGAGAGTTTTCTCGCGACAGGCGATGCAGACTTCGCGTTTCCCGAGATCGAGGAGAAAAGCCCCTGCGGCATGTGCTTCACGTCCGCCACGACGGGCGATCCTAAGGGGGTCGTCTACACCCAACGCGGGCTATACCTGCATACGCTCGCGGTTTGCCTTCGTGATGTCCTTGCCATCGGCGAGCATGACACGGTCCTGCCGGTCGTGCCCATGTTCCACGCCAACTCGTGGGGACTGCCCCACGCTGCGGTCGCAGTTGGCGCGACGACCGTGCTGCCGGGCCCGCATGCGACTGCGGCCGACATTCTCGACCTGATCGAGGCCGAGCGCGTCACCTTCTGTGCCGCTGCAGTGACGATCGGCGTCGAACTCTACGCGCAGCTCCAGAAGAGGTCGCGAGATATCAGCAGCTTGCGCGGCCTTATGCTGGGAGGCTCGGCCACGCCCGAGGCGCTCATGAGGCGCTTTCAGAACGAGTACAACGTTCCCATCATCACTGCTTGGGGCGCGACAGAGGCGGCGCCGCTAGCGACGATCACGCATGTTCGGCGCAGTGTGTTCGAGGCCGGATCCGAGGAGCGGATCAAGACGCGGGTCCGGCAGGGCATTCCCATACCCGGAGTCGAACTTAAGGTACTGGACGATAGCGGAAAGCCTGTGCCCCGCGACGACCGTCACCCTGGCGAGGTGTATGTGCGGGGTCCCTGGATCGCCACCGAATACTACCGCGATAGTCGTAGCCGCGACAGCTTCGCCGATGGGTGGTGGCGAAGCGGCGACATTGCGACGCAAGGCTCCGAGGGCTCGATCCGTCTCGTCGACCGCGCGAAGGATCTCGTAAAGTCCGGCGGCGAATGGATCTCCTCGGTGGATCTCGAGAACGAACTTGCTGCCTGTCCCGGCGTTTTGGAGGCGGCGGTCGTGGCGATGCCGGACGCACGCTGGCAGGAGCGGCCAGTGGCCTTTGTTGTGCCCTTGCAGGAGAGTGGAGAGCTCGACCCAAACATGCTGAGCGCGTGGCTCGCGCGCCGCTTCGCGAAGTGGTGGATACCAGACCGCTTCGTCGTGGTCGCGGCGCTGCCGAAAACCGGTGTCGGCAAGGTCGACAAGCGCACGCTGCGCCAGCGTGCGGCGGGACTCGCCCTGTGACCGTCCGTGCCATCCGCATGCCGCTCGTGTTCCAGACTAGGAGGACTCTCTAAAATGTCTGCTACCGGCCGCGTCGCTTTGTTCCGGGGGCCACGACAGCCCTTCGATATAGTCGAAATGCCGGTGCCGGAGCCCCGGCCCGGCGCGGTCCTCGTGCGTGTGCGGATTGCTAACATCTGCGGCTCGGACTTGCATGCATGGCGCGGCGACTTCCGGCTCGCTGGCCTCGGCGGCAAGCTGCCCACGGTGCTCGGTCACGAGATGACGGGCACGATCGCCGCGCTCGGCCGGGACCTGGATCGCGACAGCAACGGCGAACCGCTTCACGAGGGCGACCACGTTGTCTTCGCCTATTTCACCGGCTGCGGCCACTGCCCTTCGTGTCAGCGCGGACGCCGCGCCGCCTGCGACAACATGGACATGGCGATGACCGACGACGCTACCGAATGGCCGCATTTCGTCGGGGGCTACGGCGAGTATTTTTACGTGAAGCCGGGCTCGACCATCTACAAGGTGCCGCCGAAGCTTCCCCTCGAAATCGTCGCCGGCGCGAACTGCGCCCTGTCGCAGGTCATCGCCGGGTTCGAGCGGGCGAATCTTTCTTTCGACGAGACCGTGGTGATCCAGGGCGCCGGCGGCCTCGGCCTCTATGCGACGGCGGTCGCGAAAGCCTTCGGGGCGCGACTCGTCGTCGTGCTCGACGCAATCAGTGACAGGCTCGCGATGGCGAAGCTGTTCGGGGCTGACGCCACCATCAACATTGCCGAGGAGACGGACGAAAAGTCACGCGTCAACCAGGTCAAAGCGCTTACCGATGGCCGCGGCGCCGATATCGTCATGGAGCTCGTCGGGCACGCTGACGTGGTGCCGGAAGGTATACGCATGCTTGCGCAGTTCGGCCGCTATGTGGGCATCGGCAATATCAACGCCGGCCAGAGCCATACGTTCGACCCATCGCGCCTCGTCATGACCAACAAGTCGATGCTCGGCGTCGCGCTCTACGAGCCGTACACGCTGGGCAAGGCGCTGCGCTTCCTCGAGCGCAACCGCGACAGGCTGCCGCTCGACCAACTGCTCAGCGCCAAATTTCCGCTGGACCAGATCAACGAGGCTTTCGCTCAGGCGGACAGGCGCTCCGTGCTGCGCGCAAGCCTCGTTCCGTAAAGGAACCCTCCGCGTGCCCGCACGCGCAGGGGACCGAATACCTACCGCTCAACCAAGGAAGGAAGCACCGATATGCCAAGCAAGGAATCCGCAGAACTCGCCGATCTCTACCGGTCATGGGTCGCCGCGATGACGGCCAAGCCCGACATGGGCCTCGACGAGATCCGACGTCTGTTCAGCCATTGGGGCGACGTGACCGCCGATCCGAGGGGCGTCGACTACCTGGAGATCGAGGTCGAAGGGATTCCGGCGATGTGGGCGATGCCCCACGGTGCCGTGCGTGATCGCGTTCTGCTTTGCTCGCATGGCGGCGGTTATGTCGTCGGCTCGATGTACACCCACCGCAAGCTCTTTGGACATATCGCCAAGGCGGTCGGTTGCCGGGCGCTGATCGTCGATTATCGGCGCGCGCCCGAGAATCCGCATCCAGGTCCCGTCAACGATATGGTCACCGCCTATCGCTGGTTACTGGAGCGGGAGGGGTTGAAGCCGCAACATATCGCGTTGACGGGCGACTCCGCCGGCGGCGCGCTTGCGCTCACGACAATCGCCGCCGCGCGGGATAAGGGGTTGCCGCTTCCGGTGGCAACCATCCCGATGTCCCCTTGGGCCGGAATGGACACCTCGGGCCAAACGTACGACACGAACAAGGACAGGGACGCGCTGGTTTCTCGAGACACCACCACGGGCTTAGGTAGTCTTTTCATCGGTGAGAAGGGCAATCCAAAGGATCCTTTGGCAAATCCGCTTTACACCGAATATTCGAAATTCCCACCGATATACATCACGGTCGGAGACGCCGAGACTCTTCTCGACGACAGCCGGCGGATAGCGGAGCGAGCGAAGAAAGCGGGCGTGGACGTTAGAATCGATGTTTTCCCCGACATGCAGCACGTCTTCCAGTTTCTCGCGGGTACTGCGCCTGAAGCCGACGATGCGATTAAGCGCATGGCCGAGTGGGTTCGCCCGAAGCTTGGTCTGAGCTGATTCCCACAGGGAGAAATGCACCAATCGCGCGAGCCGGATGAATGCAAGTCTGTGCTCCGCGACGATGCTCTCTTGGAATCGAAATACCCGCGCCCAGACCCTTCGCCAGGGAAAAGGGAGTGCACAAAAATATTCATCACATAATAAGTGGGAAACGAACATGGACGCTCAAGTCAAGAAGGCAGCCGATCTGGATGTGTTGGTCGTCGGGGCTGGATTCTCTGGCCTTTACATCCTTCATGAACTGGTGAAACGAAACTACAAGGTCCATCTATTCGACGATGGTGAGGGGCCTGGTGGAACTTGGGATAAGAACCACTACCCCGGGGCACGCGTTGACTCTGAGGTGTGGGTCTACCAGTACACCGACCCGGCGCTTTGGAAGGATTATTATTTCACGGAGAAATTCCCAGGCTGGAGGGAGCTGAAGTCCTACTTCAACTATGTCGCGGACAAATGGGGCATCCGTCCCTACATGACCTTTAAAACAAGGGTCGTCGGCGCGACGTTTGACGAGACAACCGGTGTTTGGCACGTACGGACGAGCGACGGCCAGAACCTTACGGCCCGATATCTTGTGCTCGGGATGGGGTCGACAACGCAGCCGGTCACGCCGTCCTTCCCCGGCGCGGAGACTTTTAAGGGGCAATCCTATCATTCGGCACGTTGGCCGCGCGACGGCGTCTCGATGAAAGGCAAGCGAGTTGCCGTCATCGGGACGGGTGCTTCAGGCGTACAGATCATCCAGGAAGCATCACGCGAGGCGGACCATCTCACCGTCTTCCAGCGGACTCCGAACCTCGCTCTACCGATGGGGCAGGAGAAATATACTCGCGAGGAATACGACAAGATTAAGCAGACTTTCCAGCCAGTGATGGAGAGGACAAAACAAACCTTTGCCGGCTTTGCCTATGACCTGATCTATAAGCCGTGGAAGGAGATGAGCGCAGATGAGCGCCAGCAAATCATGCGCTTTAACTGGGATCAGAAAGGCTTCACCTTTTGGCTCGCCGCGCCGGCGGATTTATTCTTCGATGAAGAGTGCAATCGTGCGCACTACAACTTCTGGCGTGATGAGACGCGCAAGCTGATCAAGAAGGAGCATTTGGTCGAAGTTCTTGCCCCGACCGAGCCGCCCCACCCGTTCGGAACAAAACGTCCATGTCTACAGCAGTGGTATTTCGACCTTTATAACCAGGATAATGTCGATCTCGTTAACCTCAAGGCTACACCGATTGAACGGATCACTGAGAAAGGAATTGTATCTGGAGGCAAGGAGCACGAGGTCGATATAATCGTTTATGCCATCGGCTTCGACACATGTACCGGCGCTATCTCTGCGGTCGACATCAAGGATGCGCGTGGCCGGACGGTGGGCGATCTGTGGAAAGAGCAGTCTCTGACGTATCTAGGCAAGGCAGTGCCCGGCTATCCAAACCTTCTCTACACTTACGCGCTTCAGTCCCCCTCGGCCTTCGTCAATGGGCCGACTGGCGCTGAACTCGAGGGCGACTGGGTGGTGAAGTTCATTGAGAACATGGACAAAATGGGCGTCCGCCGATTCGAGGCTAGTCGCGACGCGGCCGAAGCATGGGGCAAGCGCTGCCATGACCTAGGCGAAATGAGCCTCTTTGTAAAGGCGAAATCGTGGTACATGGCTGCGAATGTCCCTGGTAAAAGGCCCGAGATCCAGCCATTTATTGGTGGACAGCCGGCATATCGCGCAGCGTTGTACGAGGAGATGGACAAGGGTTTTCCGAACTTCGTTCTCGTCAAGAAGCACGCCGATGAAATGCTCGCTGAGTGATTTCTTCTCTGTCAATGATCACTCAATCGCGACCCAAGTTGTGCACTGCACGCCGAAACACATTCGGGCGCGACGTTTTCATTCATGGCGCGACCGGCAGAGCCAATGGCGTCTTCCGTTGCACGTTGGACGGCTCCGATATCGCGCGGTCGCTGGACATTCCGACCTGGATGTTCGACCGCGGCGCATGTGCAGTCATGCCGATTGCTGGCGGCCGATAGGCCAAGCCGCCAGCAATGATCAATTCGGGACTTGGCGGGTCCGCAACGGGCGCAGAAAGGGTCAGTTGGCGGTGTAGCCACCATCGACCACCAGTTCCGCTCCATGCACGAACGAGGACTCATCCGACGCCAGGAACAGCACTGCCTTCGACACCTCGCTTGGCTGGCACGGCCGGTCGAACAGCGTGGCGCCCATGATCGCCTTGCGGGTCTCGGCGTCACCGTGCAGAAGATCCTTGGTCATGGGCGTGTCGATGACGCCGGGATGGATCGAGTTCACGCGGATGCCGAACCGAATCAGATCGACCGCGCAGGACTTCGTCAGCAGCCTGACCGCCCCTTTCGAGGCGATGTAGGCCGCCGCCGAGGGCGCGCCCACGATGCCGTAGATCGAGGAAATGTTGATGATCGAGGCGCCAATGCCCTTCATCAGCGGGACGAAGGCCCGAATGCCAAGCCATACGCCACGCACGTTCACGTTGAAGACGCTGTCCCACTCTTCGTTCGTGGTTTCATGCGCGGGCTTCAGGATGAGAATACCCGCGTTGTTGACCAGGATGTTCAGTTTCCCGGCCTTCGCCTTGACGGTATCGACGGCAACCGCCCAGTCGCTTTCTTTCGTGACGTCCAGCGTCAGGAACTCGGCCTTGCCTCCTGCAGCAACGATGCCGTCGACAACCGCCTTTCCTGCAACCACGTCGCGGTCGCAGACGAAGACATGGGCCCCTTCAGCCGCCAGTTGCTCGGCATGGGACTTGCCCATCCCCATCGCACCACCAGTGACCAGAGCCACCTTGCCTTGAACGCGTTTCATTGGTCTTCCTCCCTTGATTAGCACAGTCTGGAATGCCGAAAGCCATTGTCTGGCTTTCGGCAAGGCGAACTCAGGCCACGCTTTCCGCCGCTCGATCGAAGATCATGGTCTGATAACCGCCATCCTTCACCGCGTTGATGGCGTTGCGGTAGTTGCCGATGCCCGCCATGTAGAACATCACCGCGTTCTTCTTGCCGGGGATGTTGGCACCGAAAATCCAGCTTTCCGCCTTGGGAAACAGGGTCATGTCGGCGATCGTGCGGCACAGGGCCACCCATTCGTCGCGCGCAGCTGCGGTCGGTTCGATGGAGCTCAGGCCCTTGGCCTCCATCATAGCGATCACATCGGCGATCCATTCCACCTGCGTCTCGATGCTGGGCGGAAGGTTGGTGAAGGGACCGTTGGGGCCGAGGATCATGAACAGGTTCGGGAAATCCGTCTCCATCATGCCAAGATAGCCGAGGGGGCCGTCCTTCCACTTGTCGCGCATCGTCACGCCGCCCCGGCCGTGCATGTCCATCTTGGTATAGTTGCCGTCCACCGCGTCAAAGCCGGTCGCAAAGATCACCACGTCCAGCTCGTGCTCCGCCCCGCTTTCCAGACGGATGCCGGTCGGCGTGAATTCCGCGATCGGATCGGCCTTCACATCCGCCAGCGTGACGTTGTCGCGGTTGTAGACGCCGTAATAGTCGTTCCCGCACAGAGGCCGCTTGGCGTAGATGTCCCGCGGTGTCAGCGCCTTTGCTGTCTCGGGGTCCTTCACGATCTCCTTGATCTTCTTCTTGATGAAGTCCGCCGCCGCGTCATTGGCGATCTGGCTTGTCGCGATGTCGCAGAACGTCCCGAACATGAAGTAGAAGCCGCCGCCGCGCTGCCAGGCCGCCTCGAACACACGGTCGCGCTCTTCCGCCGATGCGGTTTCCGCCGGGATGGTGCTTTCCTGAAAGCCGAAGGCCACGACCGACGATTTCACCTGCTTCCAGATTTCCTCGTAGTTGGCTTTCTGCGCGGCGATGGTCGCGTCGTCCTGCGGGGTATTGCCGATCGGCACGACGTATTGCGGAGAGCGTTGGAACACGGTCAGGTGCTTGGCGATGGGGGCCGTGGCGGTGATCACCTGAACGCCGGTCGAACCGGTGCCGATGACGCCAACACGTTTGCCGGTCAGGTCCACACCATCGGGCCATGCGCCGGTGTGCAGGATCTTGCCCTTGAAGCTGTCGATGCCCTTGTATTTCGGCGTGTTCGTCGCCGACAGCAGCCCCAGGGCGGTGATCAGGTATTTGGCGGTGACGGTCCGACCCTTGTCGGTCGTCACATGCCACAGGCCGGTTTCATCGTTGAAACGGGTCGCGGTGACGCAGGTGTTGAACTCGAAGCTGCGCCGCAGGTCGTAGGTATCGGCGACCTCGTTCATATAGGCGAGAATCTCGGGCTGAGTCAGGTAGCGGGTCTTCCAGCGACCCTTCTGCAGCAATTCGCCGCTGAAGGAATAGCGGTAGACGAAGCTTTCGGTATCCGACAGCGCGCCGGGATAGCGGTTCCAGTACCAGGTGCCGCCCACATCGCCCGCACTGTCGAAGGCCATGACGTTCAGGCCCTGCTCGTTGCGCAGCTTGTAGACGGAATAGAGCCCGCCGAACCCCGCGCCGATCACGACGGCATCATAATCCGCGCCCTTGGTCCGGGTCCTTTCAAGTGTCTTCTCCATGATCTTCCTCCTTGGACATGGCTCCGCAGTCGCGACGAAGACGCGGTTGACGGACCATTCGACTGTGATGGATGGGTAGGACCCCACGTCCGACCAGGACGCAGAGCCACTCGATCAGAGCGAGCGATACCAGGCGGCGATGCGTGCCAGTTCCTGATCCGCCTCGGGGGCCGCGGCCCGACAGGGCCAGGAAGACGTGCTGCATGCCCGGCACGACCGAAAGCGTCGTCTTCACACCCTGCGCCTTGGCCTTGGCAAAAAGCGTCTCGGAATCGCTCTGAAGCGTCTCAGCTCCACCGCAGGTGATATAAAGCAGCGGGAAGCCTGCGAAATCGTTCTCCAGCGGGTTCGCCAGCTTGTCCAGCGGATCGGTCTGACCGCCAAGGAACATGCCGGCCATCGCTTCGAGAATCGGCTTGCCGACCAACGCATCCGTGGCAAGCCAGGGCGAATAGGCGATGACCGCGCCCGGCAGGGGCAGGCCAAGATCGCGGAACTTCAGCACCGAAGCGATGGCAAGGTTGCCGCCGGCGCTGTCGCCCGCCGTCAGGATGTTCTTCGCGTCAAAGCCCTGGGCCAGCAGCGCCTTGTAGGCGGCCACCGCATCCTCGATCTGCGCGGGGAACGGATGCTCGGGTGCCCGGCGGTAATGCAGGATGCAGGCTGTCACGCCCAGGGCCTTTTGGCCAAGTGGCCCGCCATCTTGCGGTGGCTGTCGGCGGAGCCCACGGCAAATCCGCCGCCATGGGTGTAGACGATGACGCGTGACATATCCGCGCCTTACGGCAGCGCCCAGATCGCCTCGACTCCGCGAACATGATCGCTCTTGTAGCTGACGTTCTCGGGTTCCAGCGCGGGCTGGCCCCATTCATCGAACATGCTGCGCAAGTTCAGAATGGTAAGGCTTGGATTTGCGACCATCTGGTCGGTCCAACTCTGATAAAGCGCGCGCAGCGCGTCGGCTTCCTTGCTGATTGCCATATTTCTCCTCCCAGAGATCGGTTTGTCTTGCAGATACCTCGTTCGCCCGGCCGATATCCCACTCGGCACACGCTGGTCGTGCGCCCTTCGACCAGTTTTTCAATCCTAGAAAGCGTTGAAGTGGCCTGTATTGGATACTCTTGCTCGATCCATTTTATGTTCTTGCTGCCCGGGCGAGGCGCGCGGCCTTCGGCCTCCGAAAATCTCGGAGACCAGTCTGGACCCGTCGCCACGGAGTCCCGATTGGATGCACATCAGCCCCGTAGCAGGGTTCCTATTCCATGGAAAAACACATTCTTCTCGATGCAGGCGTCGGCAAGCTCATGCTGTCGCCCGTGGTTCCAACCGGAAGAATTCGCGAGGCAAAACAATATATCGCGAACAAAGTAGCGATCGTCACTGGCGGCGGGTCGGAAATCGGGCGAGCAACTGCGTCGCTCTTGGCTGATAAACCCAAACGCGGCGGGAATCTGTGTTGGTTACGCCTCGATGAAGTGGAAGCGGTTGGTGATGAGGGAGGCAAGTTCCGCCTTCCACTGTGCCTGGTTGCTGAAGAAGTGGCGGATGGCGGCCTTGAAGTCGGCCAGCGTCGCGTAGTGGGTATTCCACAGCGTCTTTTTCTTGAAGAACCACCACAGCCGCTCGATCAGGTTCAGGTTCGGCGCGTAGGGCGGCAGGTAGAGCAGCTTGATGCGGCAGCCCTCGGCCGCCAGCCATTCCCGCACGCTGGCGGCGCGGTTGTAGGTGGCGTTGTCGACCACAACGCCGATCGCCTCGGCCTGCGGGTGACGTGCGGCCAAGTCCTTGAACAACGCGATCATCTCGGCGCCGGTGATGCGATCCGCCTCGCGTATCACCACCTCTCGGCCTGGCCAGCTGAGCGCGCCGTTCATGGTCACGTTCACCCGTCCGTGGTTGCTCTTCAGCGTTCGCGTCTCGCCGCGGCGGATCCAGCCGCATGCGGGATGGGCATCATAGGCGGGATGCGTCGCGTCCACGAAATAGAGGGGCCGCGCCGGATCGCTCTCGGCGGCGGCCATTAGGGGGGCCAGCGTGGTCTCCAGGAAAGCCCGCTGTGCGGCGGCATCGGCCTTGGCCGGGATGCATTTCGGGCGCTTCCAGACAAAGCCCATCCGGCCCAGCAGACGGGCCATCGCATGCGGCGTGTAGGCCAGCTTGAAGCGGTCGGCGACGAAACCGCAGACCGCCTTGGCCGTCATGTAAAGCCGCGCCGACAACTCGGCAGCCAATGCCGTGCTCTGTGCCTCCGTCAGTACCGGGGCGTGTCCGGCATAGGCCAGGTGCTCGATCCCCTTGCAACCATCCGCCAGGTAAAGCCGCCGGTGCGCGCGCACTGTCTCCGCCTCGATAAACAGTGCCTCCGCCACCCGCTCCGCCGTCCAGCCGTCGTCGAGCAGCAACAGCGCGTTCATACGCCGATGCACAGCGCTGTTCGTATGGCGCCGTAGCATCGCCAGGAAATGGGCGCGGTCTTCAGGTGTCAGCACAACGCCAGCCATGCCCGACATCGAGTCAGATGTCGCCGCGTCGCCGCAAGCAAAATCCGTCGGAGTCGGGGTTTACCAACCTGCGGGGTGGCTGACTCATGTGAGGGATTCCCGACGCGGGGGAATGTAGGTAAGCGTGATCTAATGGCCGCGAGCGGCTATGCGGCGATGGCCTGAGTGGCGGGGCGGGTCTTCTACGGCGTGACGCTGGGTCGGACCGAGCTGCCGGAGCGGATCGCGTATGCTCGCGAGCCGCGCAAGCTGCCGCTGGTGCTGAGCGCAGATGAGGTCGTGCGCTTTCTTGAAGCGGTGCCCGGCTTGAAGAGCCGCACGGCGCTGACCACGGCCTACGCTGCCGGACTGCGGGCCTCGGAGGCGGTGCGGCTGAAGGTCAGCGATATCGACAGTGGCCGGATGATAATCCGGATCGAGGAGGGCAAGGGCGTGCCGCGCGACAAACAAGATGATCCGCTCGGCGCCGTTTTCGAGCAGGAGGTCGTGCCGATGCTGACCGCGGCGCCCGGCTTGCGGCCCATCGCGATCTTCGAGGAACTGATCCGGCGCCATCCCGAACTCGGGGCCGGGATCCGGCGCACGCTGGAGCGGCGCATTCGCGAGTGGCGCGCGCTGCATGGCGCCGAACGCGAGGTGATTTTCCGCCAGACGCATGAGCCGGGCCGCATGGGGCTGTCCGACTTCACCGACATGAGCGCCTTCGCCGTCACCATCGGCGGCGCGCCCCTCGATCACCGGCTCTATCACTTCCGCCTTGTCTATTCCGGCTTCGAACACGCCCATGTCGTGCTCGGCGGCGAAAGCTTCGTCGCCCTGGCCAAAGGGCTGCAAAACGCCCTGTGGGCGCTCGGCGGAGCGCCGTTCGAGCACCGCAGCGACAGCCTTTCCGCCGCGTTCCGCAATCTCGACCAGGATGCGCGCGAGGATCTGACCCGGCGCTATGACGATCTGTGCGCCCACTACGGCATGACGCCGACCCGTAACACCAAGGGCGTCGCCCACGAGAACGGCTCCATCGAAAGCGCCCATGGCCACCTCAAGAGCGCCATCAAGGACGCGCTGCTGATGCGCGCAAGCGCCGACTTTGACGATCTGCCGGCCTACCGCCGGTTCATCGACGAGATCGTCAGCCGCCGCAACGCCCGCAATCGCCCGCGCATCGACGCCGAACGCGCTCAGTTGAAGAAGCTGCCGGACCGGCGCACCAGCGATTATGAGGAGGTCGGCGTCCGCGTCACCACCTCGGGCGGCTTCACACTGCGCAAGGTGTTCTACACCGTCCCCTCGCGCCTGATCGGCCACCAGCTGCGCGTCCGGCTTTATGACGACCGCCTCGACGTATTCATCGGCGGCACCAAGCTCATGACCCTGCCGCGCGGGCGCGCCCACCCGTCTGGCAAGCGCGCTCAGGCTTCTTCCTGCCGGTGCGCGTGCTCTCGCGGCTCTTCCGGCGGCTGGTCCTGGAGCAGCTCCAGGCCGCACGGCAAGCTCGGCTTCTACGGCGACCTCGCCGGCTTGGCCAACCAGGCCGCCTTCGCGCAGCAACTCGGCGGATTGCGTCGGCTCGAATGGGTCGTCTACGCCAAGCCACCCTTTGGCAGCGCCGATCGGGTCACAACGCCCACAGGCTCACCTTGAAGGGAGACTCCATGCGCAAAGCCGCCGCCAAGACCGCCCCGCTTGACCCGGGCTCCGCCGCCTGACTTGATCACAATGCCAACGACGGAGAGCATTGGCCGGGATCATCGGAATCCTTGGCCGCCATCAATCGGAAGCGATGGCCGCCTTCGTTCGGAATCGGTGGCCCGCTTCGTCGGAATCCGCATTCCAGACCCCGAAGAAGCTCAGCTCAGCAGTTACTTCGGTCTCGCGCCTCGGATCCGTCAATCAGGCGATCATCCCGCTCGCCACGGGCGCATTACGAAGCAAGGGAACAGCGGCGCACGACGCATGCTTGTTGAGGCGGCCTAGTCGGCGAAGACGGCGCCAAGACCGCTGCGCGCCTTCTTTGCGCGAGTGCAAAACAAGCGTGGTGCGCCAGCCGCCGCCGTGGCGACAGCGAGAAAGCTGGCGGTGCTCATCTGGCATGTTCTCGCGACCGATCAGGACTATGTCTACGCACGGCCAGCCTTCACCGCTATGAAGCTGCGGAAGGTGGCCTTGAAGGCCGGGGCGCCGAGAGCTTATGGAAAGGCTGGTCCCGGCAGAGACTATTGGATCAAGGAAATCCGCGAACGGGAAGCTCGTTACGTTGAAAGCGCCGAGCGTGCTTACGAGAGGATGGGCGGCGTGGGAGGCAACGCCGCCAAAACTGGTGGAAAAATGACAAATCCTCCTTCTCAACACCATCCGTAGTTAGAGCCGGTCACGTCATGTCCAAGCGCGCGCCTGCCATCAGTCGAAAGTCCGCCGGTATTCAGCGGGCGTCATTCTGTAAAGCCGGCGGAAGAGCCTCGTCATGTGGCTCTGATCGGCGAAGCCCGCCTCGTACGCGACTTCCTTTAACGGCAGACATTGCCGCTTGATCAACTCGCTCGCGCGCTTAATCCGTTCGCGTACCAGCCACTGATGCGGCGGACAGCCGAACTCCGCACGGAACTTGCGCGAAAAATGGAATACGCTGAGCCCTACCGCGCCAGCCATATCGGTGAGCGAGACATCACCTCCCAAGTTCTCGGCCAAGTACTCGGTCAGGATCCTGCGCTGGGCCGGGGTGAAGGTACCCGAACTCCTTGGCTCGCGGAATTCGGTGTGGGCAAAGCTACGCAGGACATGCACGCAAGCCTGCGTAAGCAATGTCTCTACCATCACGCGTCCGCCAACCTCGCCGCCGCTCAGTTCCTGCCGAAGCCTGCGGCTGACCCAAGGGAAGAAGTCGTCGACCGCGCGGACCTTATCGCCGATTTCGACATCCGCTATGTTGCGGTCGTAAATGTCGCCGGCAACCTTGGTGATCGCGTCATGGGAGAGATAGATGTGGGACACCGAGATCGGCCGTGACCACGCCCATTCCGACTGTTCCGCGCGCGTCAAAAGAGAAACTACGCCAGGCTCGACCCGATGATACTCCCAAGGTCCCCCGCATCGTCGTCCCATGCGGGCTGCTTCGCCTTCGTAGACAACGATCATGTAGTCACGCATCGACGGAATGGCGACATGAAGGTCGGCGTACTCATAGCCTTTCAGTGTCACGCCACGCCACCGGGATCCGCTGCTGTCCAGCGTCAGTTTCCCCGGGATCCAGCGCGGAATATCGTCCGGCGGAACCAGCCTCCCCATGATTTTATCCTCCCATCAAGTTTTTCTTCTACTATCGAGTCATTCGGCAAAGTTGTCAAAGGCTATCCGGAGCGGGTGTCGCATCCGGAGCGGGCCGGGTTGCGAAGACGGGGCGAGCGCGGCGGGCAAATGGATAGCCAGTCCGGCACTGGGTTGGTTAGTATTTAGAGCACCGTCCGATCGCGAAAGCGCTTCCCCGACGCGGAAGTGGTCTGATTCTCATGTTCGCTGTCAACCTGCTGGGGCGCAGGTTTCCGCCGCGTGTCGCGGTGTCCGGCTGGTTGGGTTGCACAGGGGAGGACGCGGCGGCGCAAGACGACGGTTGATCAGACTCTGATGCGCGGGTTGGTTACCGCAGGACCGGTGTTCGTCTTGGGCCTTCCTCTGTCTCAATGTCGCGGGTTGGTGCCGCCGAATCAGATCGAGGGTTGCCCTGACCTGCCGCCGCGCCCACCGCTGTGCAACGAAGGATCCTCGCTCTTCCTTTCCTGGTCGCCACTTTTTGCTCTGGCAGGGACTGCCCTATGCGGGCTGCGCCATGCGAGCGATGGCCCAGACGAATGCGGCCATCTCGCGGGCGATTGCGACGACGATGACGTTCTGCGGCTTGCCGGTGTTCTGGAGGCGCCGGTAGCGGGTGCACAAACGGACCTGCGCTTTCCAAGCAGCCGCCCTGATCGCTTCGGGCAGGCCATCGTTGCGCCGGGTGATGTCCTCGCCCATGCGGGCAGGGAGCCGGTAGGTCCACGCCCCTTCGACCAGCACCCGACGAGCCCGGATGTTACCGGCTTTGGTGATGTTGCCGCGGGCGACCTTGCGTCCTGAGGAGTGCTCCTTGGGCACGAGACCGAGCCATGCCATCAGCTGCCGCGGCGAGGCGAAACGGCCGAAGTCGCCGATCTCGGCCACCAGCGTCACGGCCGACATCAGCGCCACGCCCCGCATTGACTGAACGGCGGCGACCACGCCCGCCAACGACCAAGCCGGCAGCAGTCTGCGGATCGCGTCCTCGTGGCGGCCTTGCCGGGCACAGGCCACCTCCATCCGCTGGATCAGTTCCTCGAACACGATCTGTTCGGCGGGATGGGAGAAGCTCTGCCGGGCCAGCCAGGCCCGATGTGCCCTGGTCCAGTGCTGACGGGTGGATATGGCACGGTCGTGGCGCAGTAGGAACGACAACACCAACTGGCGTGAGCGCCGGACCTCCTGCATCGCGGTCTGGCGGCCGCGAATCAGCTCGCGCATGGCCTCGTGGTCGGCATCGGGCACCCACACGCCTTGCAGCTCTCCGGCGCGGAACAGCGATGCCAGCATCGTTGCGTCCCGGCGGTCTGTCTTGATGTGCCCGCCAGGCTTGGTTGGGATTAGCGAGGGTGCAACCACCAGGCATGGATGGCCGAGCGCCAGGATCTGCCGGTACAGCCCATACCCGCATGGTCCGGCCTCATAGCAGAAGCTCAGCACCGGGTGCTTCGCCGCGAGTTTCGTCACCAGCTTACGCACGGCCTCGGCCTGGTTCGGGATCGTGCCCCAGAACCGCACCTCCTCACGCAAGCCGCCGTCGGCAATGGCCACGTCCAGCGTGTCCTTGCTGTTGTCGAACGCCACGTACGTTGTCGTATGCTCCACCACGGCTCGTCCCCCATGCCTGAGGCTCTGGACCGCCAACCGGCCCAACCCTCGACCCAGCATGACAAGGGACGAGCCACCAAGCTCGGCGAACATGCGGTCTCAAGCTGTCTGCCGGGAAGGCGGGCGGCAGGGATGTCGAAGGCGCTTTCGCTGGATTTGCGGCAACGGACGCTGGCTCCCGTGCGCGAGGAAGGGTTGAGCCATCGCGAGGCGGCGGTGCGGTTCAAGGTCAGCGCGGCGAGCGTCAGCCGTCGGCGGGCCTTGGCGGCCAAGGGCGGCGAACCGGTTGCGGGTCCGTTGGGCGACGATCGGCGCAGCCAGGCGGTCGAGGCAGCGGCCGAAACCATCCTGGAGGTGTTCCACGCGCAGCGTGACATGACGCTGGCGGAATTGCGGGCCGAACTCGCCAAGCAAGGGCTGTGCTTCGGCTACGGCACGCTGTGGCGCTTCTTTGACCGGCGCGGCTACACACACGAGACCGCGCACGCGGCCGAGCAGCAGCGGCCCGACATCCTGACCCGGCGCGAAGCCTGGTTCGAGAGACAGCTTGACCTCGATCCCCAGCGCCTGGTGCGCGAGGCCGCGAGAACCATCGACACCCTCTGGGCCGCCATCGGCCGCATCCTTGATCTCGTCACGAGAATACCAGAACATGTTCGCCGCAGCAGGATATGGTCCAGACCGGAGGGATTAGGCTCTAGCCGCTCTTATTCACGGCATGGCAGGGATTCGGCTGGCGGGTGTCGCGTAAGCTGTTGATTGTGTTTATGGATTGGGTGTCGAAACCATCCTGTCCACACGATCATGCCGAGCCACACCCGCCATGCACGACGATACGATTGAGGCGTTCGGCTTTCCAGCCATCGGACGCAAGAAGCTCACCGCTGCGTTCGACGGCGGACGCATCACCTCGGACGGCGGGGTCCTGCTGCTGGCAGCCGCCGAGCGGCGCCTGGGGATCGCCGAGAAGCTCGCGGGGCTGATCGCCGATCCGCGTAATCCCCTGTTCGTCACGCATAGCGTCGCCGACATCCTGCGCGCCCGCATGCTCGCCATCGCCTGCGGCTACGAGGATGCCGACGACCTCGATCATCTGCGCAGCGATCCCGGCTTTAAGCTGGCCTGCGGGCGACTTCCGGACAGCGGCCGCGACCTGTGCTCGCAGCCGACCGTGTCGCGCTGGGAGAACGCGCCCGACCTGCGCGAGGTGGTGCGCATGACCTACGCCATGGTCGACCTCTACTGCGCCAGCTATCGCCGTCCGCCCGGCGCCGTCACGCTGGACATCGACGACACCGTCGACGTCGTGCATGGGCATCAGCAGCTCTCGCTGTTCAATGCGCACTACGACGAGCGCTGCTTCTTGCCGATCCATGTCTACGACACCGCGACCGCACGCCCGGTGGCGATCCTGCTGCGTCCGGGCAAGACGCCGTCCGGGCAGGAAGTGCGCGGCCATGTTCGACGCCTGGTGCGCCGCATCCGCAGCCATTGGCCGGCCACCCGGCTGACCCTGCGCGGCGATGGTCACTACGCCCGCCCCGAAGTGATGGCATGGTGCGAGGCCAATGCGGTGGACTTCATCTTCGGCCTGCCGGGCAACGCCGTGCTGAGCCGCCTGGTGGAGGCCACCGCCGACGATGTCCGGGTGCGCCGCGCCGAGACCGCGGCCCCGGTGCTGCGTCGCTATGCCGAGACCCGCTACGGCGCCAAATCCTGGACCTGCGAGCGGCGCGTGGCGGCCCGGATCGAGGCCAGCACGCGAGGGTTGGACATCCGCTTCGTGGTGACCAACTTGGCAGGAGGCAGCGCCGAATGGCTCTACGACACGCTCTACTGCGCCCGCGGACAGGCCGAGAATCTCATCAAGCTGCACAAGAGCCAGTTGGCCTCCGACCGCACCAGCTGCCGCTCGGCGCTCGCCAACCAAGTGCGCCTCGTGCTGCACACCGCCGCCTACTGGCTGATGCTGACGGTGCGCGACGCCATTCCCAAACCGCAGGCGCTGGCCATCGCCGAGTTCACCACGCTGCGGATGCGCCTGCTCAAGATCGCCGCCCGCATCACCGAGACCGCGACACGGGTCCGCATCGCCTTTGCCGCCGCCTGCCCCGAAGCAGCCCTGTTCCGTGGCGTCGCGCTCGGCTTTCAACCCACCGGACCGTGACGCACGGGGCGAGTGCCCCGAATGCACCAGATCCCGAAACCCCAACGCCCATCACGTCCAGACTGGGCGGCGGCGATCAAGGTGAGACTTCAGCGACAATCAGGATGAGACTGCGCCGATGGGGCCGGACCGAAGGGAGGGCGTAGCCCGACCGGAGGACCGGCCCCATCGGCGACGCGCTTTACGGACCCGTCTGGCGGCCGGGTGGTGCTGGTGCAGGCTATTGATTCGTCTCGATAAGAGGGAATCGACGCCTTGCCTGGCCTCCACATCACCGACCACCAGATGAGGCTGTACATGAACTACCGACTGACATTGTCCCCCGAGGCCGCCGCGGCGAAGGCAGGGTTCTCGAAGGCGAGTGCGTATCGGATAGAGGGCGATTCGCTCCTGCCATCGCAGAAGAAGACGCCGAGAGGCCGGCGACGACCCGATCCACTCGCGCTCTACTGGGACGCCGAGATCATCCCGATCCTGAAGGCTGCGCCCGGCATTCGCGTGATCGGCGTACTCGACGAGATGCGCCGGCGCCACCCCGACCTGAACCCAAACATCCGACGCACGCTGGAGCGGCGCATCAATACCTGGCGGGCGCTCAACGGCCCCGAACAGGACGTGATCTTCCGCCAGGAGCACGAGCCCGGCCGTCTGGGTCTGTCGGACTTCACCGACACAAGTGCGCTTGGCATCACCATCTCGGATGAGGCGCTCAGTCACCGGCTCTATCACTTCCGGCTCGCGTTCTCTGGCTTCGAGCATGCCCATGTCGTGCTCGGCGGCGAAAGCTTCGTCGCCCTGGCCGAAGGCCTGCAGAACGCCCTGTGGGCGCTCGGCGGCGTGCCGCGGGAGCATCGCAGCGACAGCCTGTCGGCGGCATTCCGCAATCTTGCGGCCGACGAACGCGAGGATCTGACCCAGCGTTACGCCGCGCTGATGGGCCACTATGGCATGGCGCCGACGCGCAACAATACCGGCATCGCCCACGAGAACGGCTCGATCGAGAGTGCGCACGGTCATCTCAAGCGAGCACTGGAGGATGCGCTGTTACTGCGGGGCACGCGCGACTTCGCCACGCTCGATGCGTACCGGGCCTTTGTCGACGAGGTCGTCGGCCGGCGCAACGCCAACCTCGCCAAGCGGATCGCGCTCGAAAAGGAGGTATTGGCGTCGCTGCCGAAAGGCCGCACCACCGACTTCGAGGAGAAGGTGATCCCGGTGACGTCGTCAGGCGGCTTCATCCTGCGGCGCGTGTTCTACACCGTTCCTTCAAGGCTGATCGGGCATCGCTTGCGCGTGCGCATCTTCGACGACCGACTCGAATGCTTCCTCGGCGCCACGCCGGTCGGCACACTGCGGCGTGGCCGGCCTGTGTCGGAGAGCCAGGGCGGGCATGTCGTTGATTACCGGCACGTCATCCATGCCCTGCGGCGCAAGCCGATGGCGTTCGCCAGCCTCGTCTATCGCGACCAACTCTTCCCACGTGCGGCTTACAAACGCCTGTTCGACACCTTGCGGGAACACGGTGACGACCGGCGCGCTTGCAAGGTGACAGTCGAGCTCCTGGCACTGGCCCACGAGCGTGGCTGCGAAGCCGAGCTTGCCGTGGCGATTGCGGCCGATCTCGACGCCGGACGGATACCCGATCTTGCCGCACTGCGCGACCGCTTCCGACCCAAGGAGACCTCGATCCCGAGTGTCGCTGTCAAGTTGGCACCGCTGGAAGTCTACGATGAGCTCGCCTCGGTCCGCATTGTGTCGGCCCAACCGGATCTGGGAGAAGCGGCATGACCAGCATGGCGAACTCCATCGATACCATTCTGCTAGCACTGCTGCGCGCCCTCGAAAGCGAAGCGGCATGATCAGCATGGCGAACTCCATCGATACCGCGCGCGTCGAGTTGCTGCTCAATGAGCTGCGCCTGCCCGGCGTCAAGGCGATCTGGCCAAAGCTCGCCGCGCAGTCGGACAAGGAAGGCTGGCCCGCTGCTCGCTTCCTCGCGGCCCTTGCCGAGCACGAGGCCGCGGATCGTACTCGCCGTCGCATCGAGCGACACATGGCGGAAGCGCGTCTGCCTGCCGGCAAGACACTCGCTACCTTCGACTTCGAGAGCGTGCCGATGCTGTCGAAGGCACAGGTGATGGCGCTCGCCGCCGGCGACGTTTGGCTGAAGACCGGCGCCAATTTGCTGCTGTTCGGTCCACCTGGCGGAGGCAAGACTCATCTTGGCGCAGCGATCGGCCTGGCCCTCGTCGAGGACGGCTGGCGAGTTCTCTTCGCACGCACCACCGACCTGGTGCAGCGGCTGCAGGTGGCGCGGCGCGAACTGGCGCTGGAGTCCGCAATCGCCAAACTTGACCGCTATGACCTCCTGATCCTCGACGACATTGCATACGTGAGCAAGGACCAGGCGGAGACAAGCGTGTTGTTCGAGCTGATCGCCGCGCGCTACGAGCGACGCTCGCTTCTGATCACGGCCAATCAGCCGTTCGGCGAGTGGGGGCGCATCTTCCCCGATCAGGCAATGACACTGGCGGCCATCGATCGCCTGGTTCACCACGCCACGATCCTCGAGATGAACGTCGAGAGCTACCGTCGAAAAATTGCGCTCGATCGCAGACGCAGCCCGGGCCGGCCACCCGTTCACGCCACTCCAAAGGAGCTCGACAAAGTGGCGATTGACGCTGGTAGTGCCGTTTGATTGGCGCGCAGCGTCAATC
This sequence comes from Bradyrhizobium sp. 2TAF24, assembly GCF_052115025.1. Taxonomy (NCBI): domain Bacteria; kingdom Pseudomonadati; phylum Pseudomonadota; class Alphaproteobacteria; order Hyphomicrobiales; family Nitrobacteraceae; genus Bradyrhizobium; species Bradyrhizobium sp. 2TAF24. The sequence continues at coordinate 40,319 of NZ_JBFRFW010000018.1, forward strand.
ACGCCTTGCCAAACCCACGGCCAGCGTCAATTATCAACTGGCCCGGCCGCCTCGTCTCATCTTGATTGACGCGCCGCTCTCATCCTGATTGTCGCGCCATATCCAGACCAAGACAGCGATGCAACAGGCGCCAAGCCGACGTGCGTCCGCCACTCAGGCAGCAGGAAAAGCGTCAGCACGCTGAATAGGATGGGTTAGACCGAATGAGTCCACCGTGCGAGGTATCGCGGAGCAGACATATGGCATACGAAACAGAGGTGCTCATTATCGGAGCCGGCCCGACAGGCTCGACCACCGCGCTTGCGTTGGCCAATTGCGGCGTCCGCTGTCATATCGTGTCGCGCGGCAACTGGATGGCTGATAGCCCGCGGGCGCATATCACGAACCAGCGGGCCAACGAGGTCTTCCGCGACCTCGGAATTGCCGACGATGTCGCGAAATATGCGAGCCCATGGGAGCTGATGGGTGATACGACGTTCACGACCAGTCTCGCGGGGCCCGAGCTGCTCCGAATGCGAACGTGGGGCACAGGAGACGATCGCCGCGGCGATTATCTTCGGGCGAGCCCCTGCGGCATGGTGGACATCATTCAGCCGCTGCTCGAGCCTATCCTGTTTCAGAAGGCGGCGGAGAAGGGCGCGACATTCGCATTCAACACCGAGTACGTCAGCCACGAGCAGGATGCGGGCGGCGTGACGGCGACGCTGCGGGACCGATTGCACTGCCGCCAATACAGCATCCGTGCGCGCTACATGGTGGGCGCCGACGGCGCACGCTCGATGGTGGTCGACCATCTCGAGTTGCCGATCGAAGGCCGGATGGCCCGCGCGGGAACTGTCTACACCATCTTTAATGCCGATCTTTCGAAATACAGCCGACATCGCCCCAGCATCCTGAACTGGATCGTCACCCCGGACGCCAGCTTCGGCGAGATCGGCATGGGGCTCCTGCGCGCCGTGCGCCCCTGGACGCAGTGGATCGCCGGCTGGGGCTTCGACATCAGCAAGGGAGAGCCAGACCTGTCGCCGGAAGCGATCGTTCCGAAGATCAAGGTGCTGATCGGTGACCCGACAATCGAACTCGATATCGTGAGGACATCGATCTGGTACGTGAACCAGGCATACGCGACTGAGTATTCCAAGGGCCGGGTATTCTGTGGCGGCGACGCGGTCCACCGGCATCCACCCTCAAGTGGTCTTGGCAACAACACCTGCGTGCAGGACGCGCATAATCTCGGCTGGAAACTTGCTTACGCTGTCAAGGGCTGGGCTGGCCCGAAGCTTCTGGAGAGCTATTCGCAGGAGCGGGCCCCCGTCGGAAAGCAAGTGGTGCTGCGGGCGAACCAGTCGCGGCTCGATTACGCCCCCTTGAACGCGTGCTTCCGAGTCGAGGGCGCAGAGAATCCGATCGCTACAGGAATTGCGCGCTTCCGCGATCCAGGGCCGGAGGGCGTTGCCTCCCGCAAAGCCGCTCAGGCCGCGCTCGATCTCAAGCAGACGGAGTTCAACGCCCAAGGCGTTGAGATGAACCAGCGGTACGAATCCTCGGCCGTGATTCCGGACATGGGCGCTGGCCCGGAGAAATTGCTCCGAGATCGCAACCTCTACAATCAACCGACGACGCGGCCTGGAGCCAAGATCCCGCACGCCTGGCTTGTCGGTCCGGACGGTGTGCGGGTGTCGACGCTCGACGTGACCGGAAAGGGTCTTTTCACCGTGGTGACCGGCCTCGCCGGTACGGCCTGGAAGGACGCTGTGCGCCGGCTCGATCTGCCCTTCCTGCGGATCGTTGTGACCGGTTCGCGCGAAACGCAGGACCTCTACTGTGAGTGGCAGCGCATCCGCGAGATTGACGAAGCCGGAGCGCTGCTTGTCCGACCGGACGGGGTGGTGGCTTGGCGCGATAAGGACGGCACGCCCGACGTCGGCGAGGCCACAGAACGGCTCAGCGCGGCGATCCGAACGATCCTCGACCTTGCGGACCTTTCGGCGGTGACGCGCGACAGCCCGCACGAACCATCGAAGCCCAGCGGCACGCCGCTGTTCGCCTGACAACCAGCCAGCGAGAGTCAGTTATGAGTGACACACGTCCAGCGAACTTTTCCAGCGTCTGGGCTGATCTGAGGGGTGTCTCCTTCAAGCAGCATTACATCGACGCCGGCGGCATCCGGACCCGCTGCATCGAGTCGGGTGACCCGTCGAAGCCGCTCGTCCTTGCGCTGCATGGCGTTGGCGGCCACGCAGAGGCATACTCCAGAAATTGCGGCCCGCATGCCGATCACTTCTGGTTCGTCGCCATCGACATGCTGGGACATGGATGGACCGACAAGCCCGCCATTGACTACCAGGTCAAGGATTATGCCGATCACGTGCTCGCCGTGCTCAAGGCGCTCGGCAGGGGCAAGGCCATGATCAGCGGTGAATCTCTCGGCGGTTGGGTCGCGACCTATCTCGCCGTACATCGTCCCGCCACTGTGGAGAAACTGGTCCTCAACACCGCCGGCGGTTGGACCGCGCACCCGCAGGTGATGGAACGATTGAAGAAGCTGTCAAACGAAGCTGCTTCGGAACCCTCATGGGAGCGGATCAAGACGCGCCTCGAATTCCTGATGTGCGACAAGAGTATGGTCTCCGACGACCTGATCGAGACCCGCCGGGCGATCTACGCCCAGCCGGGATTCGCCGACACGATGAAGCGGATCATGTGTCTGCAGGAGATGGAAATCCGCCGGCCCAACATGATCACCGCCGACCAATACCGTTCGATCAAGGCGCCGACCATGGTCGTCTGGACCTCGCATGATCCGACCGCGACGCCCGAGGAAGGGAAGCAGATAGCGGACATGATCCCGGGTTCGAAATTCGTGGTCATGAACCGCTGCGGCCACTGGCCCCAGTTCGAGGACGCCGAGCAGTTCAACCGGCTCCACATCGAATTTCTCCGGACCGGCAAGTAAGGATCGTTCAGATGAACCAGCAAAACAAGCACAGCGAGTTCGCCGCCCAGATCCGCGCAGCTTACGCCGGCACTCCGATCGCGCCTATCCGGACGCAACTCGCCGAGCTCGACGTCGATGCGGCCTATGCCATCCAGCAGGAGAACACCGCGCACTGGCAGGCCGAGGGACGTGGCCTGGTCGGAAGCAAGATCGGGCTGACCTCCCGCGCCGTGCAGAACCAGCTGGGCGTCGATCGGCCTGACTTCGGCGTCCTGTTCGCCGACATGATGGTCGCCGAGGACGAGCCCGTCGCCGCCGGTCGTGTGTTGCAGCCGAAGATCGAGGCGGAGGTGGCATTCCTGCTCGATCGCGACGTCGACGTCGAAGCTCCAACCGTCATCGACGTGCTGCGCGCCGTCGCGTATGCGATGCCCGCGCTCGAGATCGTCGGCAGCCGGATCACCAATTGGGATATCGGCGTCGTCGACACCGTCGCCGACAACGCCTCCTCGGGACTCTTCGTCCTGGGCGGTCCCATCCGTCGCCTTGACGGCTTAAATCTCCGCGCTCTGCAGATGCAGATGACGAGGCGGGAAGAGATCGTTTCGAAGGGGACGGGCGCTGCGTGCCTCGGTAATCCCCTCAATGCGATGGCCTGGCTGGCCAGCGAACTGGCCAGCCGTAAACGACCACTGCGCGCCGGCGACGTTGTGCTCTCCGGAGCGCTCGGCCCATGGTGCCGGTCAATTCGGGTGACGCGTTCGAAGCGAACATCGCGGGTCTGGGGACGGTGTCCGCCCGGTTCGCGTAGCTAAAACGTCACCGACGACGTCGGTCTTAGAGGCGGTGATCCTAGCGCTCGACATGGGCGTCACCATCGCGCGCGACAAGAAGTTTCTCGAACGCCTGCGGGCGATCGCGCCGTCCCGGATCCATGGGATGTCGGCTGGTTATCGCCCGATCGACGAGTGGGGAAGGGAGCACACAGACGGCTTGGGCGCATTAGCTTTTCGATGTGATATTGTGCCCTCATAGCGCTATGGCGTAAACATAGTGATCATCACTATCAGTCGCGGCCCGCCACTTTGGTAAAAACCGGGAACGCCGATTCCCGCCGACTTTCCTCCTTTGGTGGCTACCGGCGTCCTCAATAGGGTGTTTTTTGCTGCCCTCGATGTAGATCGCGTCGTCCGCGATCTCGGCGTGTTGGGCGAAGGCGCGGACATGTTCCCGCCGATAGCCGCCCTTTCCAAGCCGGAGGCGAGTGCGAGCTTCGCTTGCCAGTTCCGGCACGGCCGCTTTGGCGTGAATCTAAATTCAAACAGCAAAGCGCCCGATGGATTGCACCGGGCACTTCTTTCTCAAGTCACCTCGAGATTACTTGGTAGCGAGGATTTCGAAATTGTGGACGTTTGCCACCACACCGTCGTCCCATCCACCTGAGATCAATTCTGAAGCCTTTTCATTCAGGAGTCCGGCGACTTGTCCGGCAAAGTGCGCTTCGCGGCCAGAGTTGTCGGCAAAGATGTCGAAGATGGCGAAGTTGTTCCCGTCAATCTGCAGCGCCGCCCAGAACAATGTCTTGGGTTCAGTTTCTGCGACGATGGGGCCGGCGGCGGTCAGCAAGGCTGCCAATTCGGGGCCTTTACCTGGAGCAGCTTCGAGCTTGATGTAAGTTGCGGTCGTTGCCGTGTAGAGATCAACCGGCGCCTTTACCGACAGGACATCGGAGTTGTTGATATTCGCGACAACACCGTCGTCCCATCCTCCGTCGACCAGCGCGTCGGCGTTTTGCTTCAAAGCCGCAGCAACCGCTCCTGAGAAGTGAGCGTCGCGTGCTTCTTCATCTGCGAAGATGTCAAAGATTGCGAGCATATCGTCGGCTTGCAGAGCAAACCAAAGTACAGTTCCCGTCTCTGTTTCCCGCACGATAGGTGCGGCACCTGCCAGAAACTCCGCGAAGGCTCCGGTCTGGCCTTCGGCGGCGGGCATGGCGATGTAGCTGGCAGTATGATTTTCCATTGCGTTGTCCTGTGCAGTTGCAGAAGTTGTGAACAGAGCCAGTGCGGCGAATGTCTAAAGGATTTGCGCTTTCATGGTCGTCTCCTGATTTGAAGTGCATCGTGTTTGGTTTCGATGCACTCTTGTCCCATGCTGGGTGCGCCGGGCTCCAATTCCGAAATTCTATTCTTTGATAGACGTGGACTATCGAACTTGTTTTGATGGCCTGAAATGAGATGTGACGGAGAATGTGGCGATGGAAATGAACCAGATCAGGTATTTTCTCGCCGTCTGCGAGCACCGAAACTTCACCCACGCAGCCAGTGCCTCCAATGTCTCCCAACCTTCCTTGACGACTGCGATCAAGAAACTTGAAGACGAGCTTGGAGGTGACCTGTTTGTCAGGGACCGTGCGGGATGCAGGCCTACGTCCCTCGGTAAACTCATGCAGCCAAGGTTGCAGAAGGTTCACGATGAGACGCGACAGGCTAAGGCAGAGGCGGTCCGTCATATGCGCTTGGAGCGGGTTCCAATCTCTGTCGGTGTCGGCGAAACGATTGGCCACAACAGGATTTCGGCAGCTATGGAGCGTACTCGTACGCGATTGCCGCAAGCCGAAATCGAATTGATCGTTGCGTCAACCTCCGAGCTTCTTGCCGGGTTACGAGATGGTGAATTTGACGTTGTAGTCACCGCAGAGAAGGTCAGTGAAGACCTCTATCGTATAGACCATCTCTATGAAGAGGACTACAAGGTCGTGGTGTCAAAGTCGCATCCGTTGGCTGAACTAAATGCGATCTCTCTTTCGGCTCTTGCTAAAACTGACATGCTTGACCGCCTAAATTGCGAAATGCGGGATGTTTTGCATGGAACCTGCGCGGATCATGGTCACGAACTCTACGCGGCCTATCGGTCAAATCGCGTGGATTGGTTAGTTGAACTTGCTCGGCAAGGGTCAGGTGCGGTGATCCTGCCAGCCACCGCTATTCCTTCGGACATGGGCCTGGTGTCGAAACCCATCGATGGCCTTGAAATATCAAGAACTGTTTTGGCCCTTCGATATCGGCACCAAACGACGAGACCAGAGACAAATGATCTGATCCGTGAGATGACGCGCACGCTGGCGTAGTGAGGTCGGTAATCGACATTCGCCCATCGTGCAGCATTCGTCACTTTGGGCTCAGACCAGACTTTCGCGGCATCACGCTCGAACGTCCGTTCTACTTTTCTTCGAGATCTCGCCCGCAATCCGCCACTTAGCGCTGGAGAAATTGCGCCAGATTGCGGTGAAGGTCACAGCGAACCACACCCATTGTGTGCGGTGATAGTCGTCGGTGACGAGGCCGTACTCTTCAAGAAGCCACCGCGCCGCGTGAGGCGACCTTCGGCGCGGGTAACAGTGGGTGGGTTCTTTTCAATCTTGAAGAGCCGCTTGATTTCCCTGATGACCTCTTCAGCAGACGGCCCCGACTTTGCCGTCGGGTGGAAGTGAATGAACGGCAGGTTTCGGGCGCCGAACGCGGCGCTCCGAACGGCGACAATGGGGTCGGAAGCTGTCGCAAAATATGGTCGAAAGATATGTCTTTGTCGTGAAGGTTGTCGCTCCAACAACATGGAGCGCAAGAAATGGAAATATCAGATCAGACTACCTCCCTTGATCCCTACTTCGCGTCGTTCGAGGACAGTCTTTCTGCAAAGAACTACAAACCCGATACCCTGGCGAATTACCGATACCTGCTTCGCCGCTTCGGGCGATTGCTCGAAACCGAGGGCATTGCACCCTCGGCGTTGACGCCAGAACTTGCCGTCGAACTAGGGCGACGGTTGCCGGTCACACCAAAAAGCCAGATCAAGGTTCCCAATCTTGCCAGGCTGTTTGTCGCGCATCTGATTGAGATCGGGGTGGCGACACGGCCACCGTTGACACCTGCGCAGGCCGAACGTGCAGAGTTGCTGAGCAATTTTGAAACCTATCTTCTGCAGCAGCGCGGCCTCAGCCCGCGAACGATTTATCATGTGCTGCGGTTCGCGGATCGCTTCCTCGATCATCGCTTTGGTGACAATATGCTCGATCTTCCGGCGATGAACATCCGGGATGTCGTGGCGTTCATGGAGCACCTGCTCGCGCGCAAGCACCCGTTCCGCGACAAGACGCCGGCCACGCATCTGCGCAGCTTCTTCCAGTATCTGTTCGCACAGGGCCTGACGACGACCAACCTGTCGCTCAGCGTGCCTAGGACGCATAAGCCCTGGGGCGCCAGGCTTCCGCGTCATCTGTCTCCCGATGAGGTGGAGGCAGTTCTGGCCTCGGTACGGGTCAATCCGCGGCGCGGCGCCCGCGACTACGCAATGCTGATGCTGATGGCCCGCCTCGGCTTGCGCGCACCGGAGGTCATCGCGATGCAGCTTGATGACGTGGACTGGCGGGCCGGCGAGTTGCTGGTCCGTGGAAAAGGCCAGCGTCATGATCGGTTGCCAATCCCGCCCGACGTCGGCGAAGCCATCATCGGCTATTTGCAGCAGGAGCGAACGTCAACGACCACGCGCACGCTGTTCGTGACGCACCGAGCGCCAAACCGCCCATTCAAGGACAGCCAGGTCATAAACGACATCTTGAAGGAAGCGTTCGCGGCGACGGGCGTGAAGCCGCCGACGCCCTATGTGGGCTCGCATGTTCTGCGCCACAGCCTAGCGACGAATATGGTGCGCTCCGGCGCATCGCTTGAGGAAATCGGCGATCTGCTACGGCATCGGTCGCGGGCGACGACGATGATCTACGCGAAACTCGACACGGATGGCCTACGCTCCATCGCCCAATCTTGGCCCGTCGCGGAGGAGGCACGATGAGCTTCCTTGCCGAACTTGACCGCTACGTGACTCTCAGAAGCGTCCTCGGCGCCGATCTGAGTACCGATGCACGGATACTCCGTCGCTTCGCCACCTTCGCCGACAGCGATGGCGCGCAGCACGTGAACACCAATCTGGTCATGCGCTGGCTCGAGAGCCTGCCATCCGCCAGTCCCGGAACCCGGGCAACACGCTTCAGGGTGGCCCGTCAATTTGCGGAATGGTTGCATGGCATTGATCCGAGGCACGAGGCTCCACCCCGAGGATTGGTGCCTGGCCGCCTTCAACGCGTGCATCCATATATTTATAGCGAAGCTGAAATCGTTGCGATCATCGATCAGGCGCGGACGTTACCATCGGTCTACGGCCTGCGTGGCCTGACCTGCTCGACGCTCTTCGGGCTGATCGCCGTGACCGGACTTCGGATCAGCGAAGCTCTCGGTCTCGATCCTGCTGACCTGGAGGTTGAATCCGGCATTCTTCACGTCCGGCAGGGCAAACTCGGCAAGGAGCGATTGCTGCCGCTGGATCATAGCGTCGTGCAACGGCTCGAAAGCTACGGCCGCGAGCGGGACCGGCTGCTCGGGCGCAGGCCGGGAGCATTCTTCGTGACCTGCGAGGGGCATCGTCTTGGCGATTGCAGCGCCCGCTACAACTTCGCGCATGTGTGCCAGCAGATTGGGCTACGAGAGCCGCAGCTTTATCTTCGACATGGCCGTGGGCCGCGCATTCACGATCTTCGCCACACCTTCGCGGTGCGGACCATGCTGAACTGGTACCGGTCGGGCAAAGATGTCAGCCGCGAGATGATCAAGCTCACGACATGGCTGGGTCATGCAAGCCCTGCCAATACCTATTGGTATCTGGAAGCGGTCCCGGAACTGCTGGAACTGGCTTCGTCCCGAATGACTGGCGTGGCGGCGGAGGCGGGAATCCGATGAAGGCGACCAACTTCCCCGCGCTGATCCAACGCTTCTTCACCGACCGGCTCTCTACGCAAATGGAGGCGAGCCGCCACACCGTCGCTGGCTACCGGGACACATTCCGGTTGCTGATCCGGTATGCGAGTTCCAGGTGCGGGAAGCCGCCGACGAAGCTCACGATCGAGGATCTCGACGCCGATCTCGTTGCCGACTTCCTGACCCATGTGGAAACGGCGCGCGGCAACACGGCGCGCACCCGCAATACACGCCTTGCCGCGATCCGATCATTCTTCCGCTACGTCGCAATGACCGATCCGAGCTGGCTTCTTCATTGCCAGCGTATTCTCTCGATGCCGAACAAGCGGTATGTGAAGCGAAGCGTGACGTTCCTTGACGCTCAAGAGATCGCGGCGCTGCTCGCAGCACCAAATCGAACGATATGGGTGGGACGCCGTGATCACGCTCTGTTGCTGCTTGCGCTTCAGACCGGATTGCGAGCGTCAGAACTGATCAATCTGCGCTGCAAGGACGTGGTTCTTGGGACTGGCGCCTACATCCGCTGCATCGGAAAGGGGCGGAAAGAACGCAGCACTCCTCTTCGTCGCGATACAGCTAAGCTGATTCAGGGCTGGATAGGCGAACGCCGTAACAGCGATGGGCCATTGTTCCCGTCGATCCGGGGCGAGCGGCTCAGTCGCGATGCGTTGGAACACCTGGTGCGCAAGCATTGCCTAGCAGCATCACGAGTTTGCCCGAGCCTCGCAGGCAAGCGCGTCACGCCGCACACGTTGCGGCACAGCACGGCGATGGAATTGCTGCATCATGGTGTCGACCAATCCGTGATCGCTCTATGGCTTGGGCACGAATCCGTGGAAACAACCCAGATCTATATCCACGCCGACATGCGGCTGAAGGAAAAGGCGCTCGCGCAGGTTGCCAGCCCAGAAACGCATACCGGGCGTTATCGCCCAAGCGATGAGCTGCTCGCTTTCCTCGAAACGCTCTGATTATGCCGAACTGCCGCATGGCCGACAGCAGACGCAGCAGCCGCCGAACTCGGCCATGCGGCATAATCCATCTTACGGCATAATGAACGGTTTCATGCGCTCGGACGGCTACATAGGACTCCGCGTCGCGAAAACTTTCGAGCGGCGGCATTTGGATGTGATCGGAGGAGGGCGCGTAGAACGCCATCGTGCCGCCATGTCGGACGACGGCGCCGGTGTTGGCGAAGAACGCATCGGCGTGCGCCTTGCATTCGATCGGTGTTGAGACAGTCGCCGGCCGGCCATAATAGTGCTCGGGCAGGCCATCGATCTGATCAACGCAGAAAACGGTATAGGCCTTGAGGAACGGGATGTCGCGCTCGATCCCATCGCCATTGACATCTGTTTCGGTTTTCGTGAACCGACTGGCGTAGACGACAGCGCTGCCCGCCTCGCCCTTGCGGACGTGGCCGCCTAACTCAAGGGCCTGTTTGAAGGTCATCCAGATCGGCGAGGTGAAGCCGCGCGCGACCGCCTCGGACCACAACAGGATGACGTTCACACCGCTATAGGGTTGGCCGTTGTGGCGGAGCGGCCGAGTGATGCGGCCAGCGGTGTTGGCAACAGTCCATGGCCGCATCCATGGACGAACGCCGCGCTCGAGATCGGCGACGATGCGATCGGTGATGCGCGCATAGATGTCCGCGCGGGATTTTTCCACTTTTCCGTTCATGATCATGACCTCCGTTGGAGGCCGCGCCCATCGCGGCCTCGTCACGGGGTCCGCCGCGCAGGACTGGGAGGTCCGCGCACCCACGTCGGCGCAATCGCAAATCAGAGTTGTGTCGGGAGGGCCGCAACGCAGTGGAGGACGGCGCAGCCGTTGCGCGAACAAACCAGCCGGCGCAGGACCATCACTCGGGACGGGACCGCGATGGGTTTCGGCTGATCTTCCATTTTCTATTGATTTTCAAATTGCAGCGCCGCCGCCGCGCGTGACATGTAAAATGGCCGGCCCGCGAGGACCGGCCTTTTCGTCGGGAGTGAAAAGGGCGGGGCCATGCCCCGCCCGAATGGCTAACCGAAAGACTCCATCTGAAGTTTGGCAGCCTTGCGACCGACGGTCTCGCCGGCGTGCTCGATCTGCCGTTCGAACGGCTTCCAGGTTTCGCCAATGATCTGCTCGTAGGCGGTGACGGCGCCCTCGGCCGCCATGCGGAGCGCGTGGGCCTGGAGGGCCATGTCGGCCGCAAATTCTCGTTTGCGCTGGGCTGCGCTGTCGAAACCAACGGGACCGTCGAGATCTTCGTCACGGCTGTCGTTGGCAAGCTTGGCGGTCGCGTCACGCGCTTCGGTCACGGCGCGGGAGTAGAACTGGCCGGCGCCGTGGGCCGATCCGACATAGGCGCCGACGATGCGCTGCAGGTGGATCTGCATGGCGCGCTCGCTCAAGCCGTCTTTCAGCGCTTGGGCGGTCTCAATGATGAGCCGTTCGTGGAGGTCACAGATGCCGTCGCTGTCGAGCGTAGCAAGGCCGAAGCTCTCGGAGATGCGGTTGGCCTGCGCGGCGTCGGGACAGGCGAGCCGGACCATCTCGAGTGTGGTGCCGCGGCGGAGCGGAACGACGGCAGCAGATGAGCGAGGAGAACGGGCGGTCTTTGACATGGTGAGGTCCTTTCTCGGTTTCGCCGGGAGAGGCGATCGGCCCGTGCCGGCGCCCCCTCGGGTGCGGTCGCCAAGAACCGGCGCAAGCGGACCGCTTCAAGGGGCGTAGACCGTCAAGGCGAGCATGGTCGGGTTGCGGACAAGCGGGGCCGCAGGCCCTGCGCAGGACGCGGCCTGGCCATGACGAGACGGCGGGCGACGATCGACTGCGACTTGCCCTTGAAGCGGGCCGTCGACGGTTCAGACCGCAGCAAACCCGAGGGGGCACCGGCACGGGTTGACGCCAAAAACAATGAAGCCGAGATGACCTGCATCCATGACCAGCCCGGTTTACTGGCGTTCGTCGTGCTCTTCCTCTACCTGCCGCGGCGCGCGAGGTGCCCACCTGCACGCCATCTTCGCAGGCTCTGCTCCGGGAGCGCCGGTGGCAGTACGCGGAGAGCGGAGGATCGGAGCTCAAGGGTCACTCGGACAGCCTGGCTTGCGCTGCAGAAGCGCGGGCCGATGAGCCCGCGGCATGATTAGCTGTCAATCGTCATGGTGCAGGCTGTTGCCTCCCGGTCTCCGAGCGCAGGCTCGATCCCGTGGCGCCGCCGGAACGCCGCAATCGCGCTCTCTTGCCGCGTGAGCTTGCGAATCAACGCGTCGATCTCGGCGCGCCGCGTGAGGGCAAGCGCCGCTATATTTTCGCGGAAAGCCCGTTCGTCCGCGCGCGTCCATCTCGAGGTGCGACGGCCGGACTGCCGACGCTTGGTGCAGGACGTGATCGTCATGCGCTCGGCGCGAGCTTCGATCTGCCGTTCAATGATGCCGAGATGACGGCTTGTCTCGAGAAGTGCATTTTCCATGCGTAGAAGTAAGGCCGATTGAGGCGTGAGCGACATCAGAATGCCCTCCATGGCCAGTGGGGAAACGCTATCCTGTCGGGTGCATACTCGTCGAGGAGCGGGACCTGCACGATCGACCACGGAATGTCGTCGCCGACTATCGCCCAGTCGATCAACGCCGAACGTTTCCCAGCGTATATGCGCATCTCGTCCGTGAGGACGCTCTGCAGCGCCTCGGCGACCTGGCCCTGCGGGTGCTCATGCGCCTCAACGAAGAGGTAGCTTGTGATGAATTGAGGGTTCATGGACGCCTCCTGACTTTTGAGGGCGACGGAAGGGATGTGTCAGGCGCACGCACCGACAAGCGGACCGCGCGCTTCCAGGCGTCGGCGCCCGTGAATGACGTCGTAGGCGCGGGTGCCAGACGACGAGGGGCGGCATGCAGCGGTCTTGATCCGTTGCCGCACGCCATCCGAAGGTGAGGGCGATGAGTTGCCAGGGCATGTGGCACCTCACCGATTCCAGCCAATGATGCTCGACGGACCGTCGTAGAGACGGTGGCGAGCCTCATCGATTACGAAGCCGAAGCGACCGACGTGATATTCGCCCGACGGGACGAGGTAGCGGCGCTGCTCGGGGGCGGCTCGATCGCCGCCGAGCGTGGCGACGCATTCGGTCATGTCGACGTGCCGGTCGCACCGGATCGCCGAAATCACAATCCAGTCGGATGCGTGATCACGTTCAAAGGCGCGACGATCCTTCTCGTGAGATTCACCGGGCTTGAGGCGCTTTCCATGGATCGCTTCCCAAGCGTCCGGGTGCCAATCGCGGATGGTCCGATCCGCGCAGCGCCGCTCATAGTCAGTGAATAGCTCAGGAAAGGCCTGTGCCACGGCCGCCCAGGCGCAATCTTCCTCATACCAGCCGCCGGGCGTGCGAAGGCCGGGATGGACCTTCGCGTTATGCTCAGCATCGAGATGGAAGCCGCCATGGCTTGCCGTCGAATAACAGATGACGCCGTCGGCATAGATGGTGGCATGCTGGGAAGTGCCCCATGGGGTCGACGCGCGCGAGGAGACTTCGCGTCGCGCCAAGGCGGTGCGCTGGCGCTGGTGTTCGGCGTTTTCCGCAACACGCGCTCGGAAAGCGGTCTCATCTTCGACATCACCGCCGTGAACGTAGAAGTCCGAGCGCTTCCATTCTTCCATCGGGCCGCGAAGACGCCAGGCCGACGCGAGCAAGAACCGGCCATCCGAGGCGGTCAACAAGGCAAACGCACTGTCGCCGACCTCGGCCACGAGCAGGCCTTCATGGGTGCGTGCGAACGTGACCCCCGCCGGAGCACGAGTTTGGTTGTTCGTCGAAGTGGAATCGGAGAACGTGCTCATGCAGCCCTCCCTTCGATCGCAGCCGCGCCGACCTCGTCCGTCGTGACGTCTTCCAGCACGGCGCCGGGATAGCGGTGCGCCGCGAGCCATGCTTGCGCCGCGGTGCGGTCGGCGGCGAGATGGAGCAGCTCGGCCGCCTCGCCCTCGCGGTCGAGAACGCGGACCGAGCCAGGCTTCGGAGCCTCGGTCACGATGAACGTGAGCGCGCAGTTGACCGAGAAGGTCTTGTAGACCCGGAGAACGACGACCCCGGCGCTGCCGGAATCGCCCTGATGCAGCGTGATGCTGGCGGGTAGAAAACAGCTCGGCATATCGCGAGACGGAGTTTTCTTGACCAGTCTGCCGCCGCCGTTTTTGTTTTCCCATGCGGCAAGCTTGCGCTTGAACCGTGCGGGTGGCCTCGGTGTGCCGTCTGAATAGCGAACGATCGAGCCGAGTGGAGCAGACACGTAAACGTGTTGTGCGGACATGATGTCCTCCTGTGGGGTTTGCGAACGAAAGCCGCCGACTCGGGGGAGCCGGCGGCGGGGATTGATCGGATAGAAGGTGAGGCGCGGGTCGTTATTCCGCCGCTTCGGCGTATCCGTCCGCAGGTTGCACGGCCTCAGCCTCATCGGACTCATTTAACGCGTCAGCACCGGACTCCTCGTCGTCTTCGGCGCGGCCGTGTTTGTCGGCCCAAGCGGCGATCTTGTCCGGCGCGGGAGCGAATAACGCGGCCCGATGCAGGAACCGGTTCTCGGCGTAGTGCTGAACCAGCGCCGTGCGCGTATCCTTGACCCGTTGGCGCGGAAGCACCGACGCGTCCTTACACACGGCCTCGATCGCGGCGCGTGACAGGCACGACAGAAAGTCGTCAGTAGCCATGTTCGGCAAGAACGTATCTGCGCCGATAGCGTCGCCTGCGATCCGCGACGCGACGCCGCTGTCCGAGCGATTCTCCCGGCACGACAGCACGTCCATCAAGGTCACACGCGCGACCTGTTGCAGGGTGTCGCGACCGAAGGCGAGTTTGCCGTCCTCCCCGATCAGTCGCGCGGCGTGTCGGCTAATTTGCGCATAGCCGTCGGCGTTGCCGGAGGCGATGGAGACGTTCTGGCCGGCGAACGCCAGCACGAGCAAGGCGAGGAGCGTATCATCCTCGATCGGCGCCCGGGCGAGGGCTTCATGAAGGGCGTCGGTGCGCAGGTCACCAATCATCTCCATGCCCTTGCGCGTCACGTCGGGCCGCGGCTTCGCCGTTGTTTCGGCTGCGGCCTCTTCTGTCTCGCCGGCTTTGTCCTTCGCCTTCTTCACCTGCGGCACGCGATAAGCGACGGACTGAATCTGGCCGTCGCGATCGAGATACCACCCGGTGCAGTCGGACTTCCCCGGCTTGCCCCAGACGCGTTCGGCCTTGGGCGGCAGCTTGGGCTGGCCCAGCTCGTTCACCTCGATCACGGTGCCGCGCTTGGGTAGATGATTGGTCATCCACTCGTTTTGTGCGCCAAGGAATGCCTCCACGGCGGTCGTGTAGCGGCTGTCCTCATCGGCCGGCGCGAACAGGTCCTCGACCCATGCGATGCCATAGGCCGTGGCAAGCTCATCATCGAAGCTGGCGTGGCGCGCATACATGCGCGTCTTCATCAGCGCACGGGCGACGTCGTGCCAAGAGACCTGAGGGTCCGCTTTCCGCGGCTTGTATTTCTTCCAGACCTCACTCTGTTCGTCGATCGACGCCGCGGCGATAACACGTAGCTGCGGCTCGCCGGGCATGTCGCCCTTCGCCATCTGGTCGAGCATCGCCGGCAGCACGTTGGCGAGCAGTCTTAACTTGCGGACCTGGCGCACGGGCAACGCGAGCGCCAGCGCGATCGACTCCTCAGTCCAGCCGAGTGCAACCAGACGCTCGATCGAGCGCCAGAGGTCGACGGGGTTGAGCGGTTCGCGCGCGACGTTTTCGACGAGGGCGCGCATCGCGTCATGATCCGCGTCGGAGTCCGCGACGAGAGCACGGATTTCGGCAAGGTCAGCGGCGATCGCCTGCGCGACGCGGCGATGCCCGAAGTGAATCACGTAGCCGTTGCCCCCATCGCGCGCGGGCAAAATCACCGGCGGCTGCACGATGCCTACGGCTTTTATCGATGCCAGCAGCAATGCATCGGCCTGCGGCGAAGATTTCGAGCGGCGCATCTGATCGGGATTCTCCTTCAGCGCACGCGGATCGACTATCATCAGTTCCATGGGATGCTCTCCATTTTAAGGGGGTTGCGGACCACCCGTTCGGGGTCCTCTCGTCTTCTTCTCGAAGACATCCCCTCGGCCCGCAGGGCGGGCGGAGCGGCGCAACTGCCGCTGAGCATCCCTGCCCGGCAGGCGCGAGCGAGGCGCGAAGCGCTTTGCGAGCCCGCCGTGGCTGGGATCGCGAGACGGTCGGTTGAGCTTCAGCGGCGCCGCTCCGACCGTTCTGCGAGCAGGTTTCCTGCTCACGCAGCTCTTCGGTTTTCCTCTCCCTTCGTCTGCGCCGCTTCATCGCCGCTGGCCGCGAGATCCGCCTCAACCTCCGCAAGCTGCGCGCGCTTGAGATTGAGCTCGGCGGTGAAGGCGAAGGCTTCGCCGACTCGGCCGCGATAGGAGGCAAGGCGCCGCTCGGCTTCGGCAAGACGCCGACGATGGTTCTCCTGCTCACCCCCGAAATTCGTCAGCGGGTGCTCGAGCCGAGCGACTGCGCCGAGCGGCGTCACGGTCATCGGGAGCTCGATCTCGAACTGGGCGCCGGTTCGCTGCAGCATGGTCACGTAGTGATAGCCGTCTCGGCCGATACGCTCGCCCTCGAACGTGACGTCGAAGCCGCCGATCGAGGCGATCACCACGTCGTCTTCGTGCTGAAGCTGGACGAGGGTGAGGATCTCCTGCATCAAGGCGCGACCAGCGAGCTTGCGCTCTTCGAAGCGCGTCCCGTTGACGGCCATCGTGAAAGACTCGCCACCAGTCGGAACGAGACGGGCGATATCCTCAGCAATATTGCCGATCCGGCGCGTCGAGATCTCGATCTCGCGCTCGGCGTCGCGAATTTGCCGCCGGATCGCGTGCTGATCGTCGATATGCGCCGCGTGCAGGCGTTCGAGGCGGGCGATCTCGGCCTCGAGTCCCGCCTTCTGCATGAGGCGTGGATCGCCGGACGCGATCGCCTTGGCCATGGCGAACTGGTTGGCCTGACCTTCGCCCAGGTCCTCGAGGCGGCGCACGCTCGTATCGCCTGACAGCGCGGCGGCGATGAAACGGGCCTTGCGCTCATTGTTTTGCCACATGGTGGCATCGAGGCTGCCGAGCGTGGCATAGGCGAAGATTTCGACCTCGTCATGCTGGTTGCCCTGGCGCACGATACGGCCCTCGCGCTGCTCGATCTGCGAGGGGAGCCACGGCACGTCGAGATGGTGGAGCGCCTTCAGGCGTAGCTGAACGTTGACGCCGGTGCCCATCGTATCGCTCGATCCAAGAAGAACGCGGACCTTGCCGGCATTGAAATCATTAAAGAGACGCTGCTTCGCCTCGGACTTCCTCTGGTCCTGCATGTAGGCGATCTCGGAAGGCGGCACGCCGAGGCGCACGAGTTCATCGCGAATCCAGCGGTACGCAGAAAAGCCGCGGCTGGCCTCGACGCTGAGGGTGCCGAGATCGGAGAAAATGAGCTGGCCGGCGCCGGGTTTGTCGAAGGCCCTGCCGTCCTTCCGCAGATAGGTCGCATCGCTGGTCTCTTGCCAAACGCGAAAAGCATTGGCGACGAGGGCGTTGAGCTTATTGTCCTGCTCGTTCTCCTGTCCGGTATCGACGAGGCGCAGGTCGATCGCGGCGTGGCGGCCGTCGGTGATGACAGACAACAGAATGTCGTCGCCCGGCTCGGGCGCGCGATCCCGCTCCTCGATGGCTTTGATGCGCTGGTCGAGCAGGCGTTGATAGGCCTTGAAGGCAGCCGTGGGCTCGGCGGTGACGATCTGACGTTTGCCACCGGCGACCCCGGGCACCTTGACGTAGTCCTTCAGATCGTCGGGCAACACCACATCCGCGAAGGAGCGGAACATCGCGATCAGCTCGGGGACGTTGACGAACTGCGCGAAGCGCGTGACGGGGCGGTATTTGCCGGAGGGCTGCAATTCGAGCTCGGTCGAGGTGTCGCCAAAGGTCGAGGCCCATGCATCGAATTCGTGCAGGCCGCGCTCCGCGAGGGCGGCGTGATCCATCAGCCGCTGCAAGGTGAACATTTCGCCCAGCGTGTTGGTGATCGGCGTGCCCGAGGCCAAGACCAGTGCCCGCCCTGGATTCTTCACATCGAGGAAGCGGGACTTCACATAGAGGTCCCAGGCGCGCTGCGAGCCGTTCGGGTCGACGCCGCGCAAGCTGGTCATATTGGTGGCGAAAGACAGTTTTCTAAACTCCTGCGCCTCATCGACGATGATCTGGTCGATTCCGATTTCGGCGATCGTCAACAAATCGTCCTTGCGTGAGGCCAGCGATTCGAGACGTTCCTGATGACCCTCCTTCATCCGCTCGATGCGCTTGCGCGAGAGGCGGTCCTGGCTGTCGACCTTGCCGAGCAGCTCTTCATAGGCCTCCAACTCGTCCTGGATCATCTGCGCCTCGAAGGCGGACGGGACGGGAATGAACTTGAAGGCGCTGTGGGTGATGACGATCGCGTCCCAGCTCGCCGTCGCGGCGCGGCTGAGGAAGCGATGGCGCTTCTCCTTCACGAAATTGGTTTCATCCGCGACGAGGATGCGGGCGTTCGGATACAGGGCGAGAAATTCCCGCGCCGCCTGCGCCAGGCAGTGGCCGGGCACGACGAGCATCGCCTTGTTGACGAGGCCGAGCCGCCGCTGCTCCATGATCGCGGCCGCGATCGACAGCGTCTTGCCGGCGCCGACGGCGTGGGCGATGTAGGTGCTTCCGGAAGCGATGATCCGCCAGATCGCCCGCTTCTGGTGCCCATATAGAGAAAAGGCGCCAGAGGCGCCCGGGAGCTGCAGATGATCCCCGTTGAAATGTCGGGGCACGATGTTGTTGAAGGTGTCGTTATAGAGCCGGGCCAACCGATCGGTTCGGTCCGGATCGGACCAGATCCAGGACTGAAACGCCGACTTGATCTTGGCGAGTTTGTCTTTCGCTGCCTCTGTCTCGACGGTGTTGAGGATGCGCCGCTCGCTGTCGCCGTCCTTGATGGTGTCGAAGATCTGCGGGATCGACGAGTTGAGCGCGTCTGACAGAAGAAGTCCGGCGTGGCGACGATGGGTGCCCCAGTCGGTGGTGCCGGCGGCGCTCCATTCGAGCTGGCGCGCATTCACGGTCCAGCATGCGAGCTCGGGCATATGGTGGATTGTGATGTCGGCATCCATCGTCTCCTTCACGAAGGCGATGATGTCGGCGGCGGGAATCCAGGGGGCGCCAAGCCGCGCCGTGATGTCGGATGGACGAAGGTCGGCCGGCTGGACGCGGCCGAGCGCTTCGACGTTACGCGCATAGGCCGGGTCGAGGGCCGCGGCGGCTTCCGCTGTGGCGAGCTTCGAGCGCACCGTACCCGAGAGATAGCCGTCGGCGGTGTGCCACGCGCCGGTCGCGGGATCGCGGAAGATGGCGTCGCCGAGTTCACCGATCACGTCGTCGACACCGCGGTGCAAGAGCTCCGCGATGTGATCGGGATCGACCGTGCCCCGCTCGTTCAACACGACGGCGAGCGCGTCGGCGGCAGAGGCGATGACAGGCGCCGGTGGCGGCGCGATCACGCGCTCGGTGAAGATCGGCCCGGGTCTCGCCGTGTTCGTCTCGAGGTCATACTCTTCGATCGAAGCGACGAGCCAGCAATCCGGGTCATCCGCGAACGGAGCCAGATTGGGCCGGCGGTGCGTCTCGCGCACTTCGCCGCTCTCTTCGTCCTCCATCGACGATACGACCGTGGTGTTGATCGGCCCGAAGTCGCGGACGAAAGAGCTCCAGGCGATGCGCAACCGGACTTGCGCCTGCTTCCACGGCTGGTCGGCTTCCTGGCACTTAAGGATCTCGCGCACGGCGTCGCGGATTGGGATCAGTTTGCGGATGATCCGCGCATGCTTGGCAAAGACGCCGTCTGCATTCCTGCCCTTCTTCACAGGAATGATGACGGCTGTGCCGTCGACCATCTGCATCAAGGCTGTGTTCTTGCCGACGAAATAACTGCCTTCGCGGATGCCGACGCCGACAGCGGTTGCGACAACCGTCTGCGTCTTGTCACCATCGAAGCCGGTCGTCTCCGGAGCGCCATCGTAGACGGCATCCGGAAGATGGAGGATGGTGGCGGTAAGTACGTCTTCAAGCACGACGGCCGGGCGCGGCACGCAAGTGTACGTCTCACCGTAGGGGCCAGACCCGAGCGCATGCTCACCGAGCACCATCTCGGGATGCTCGGCGAAATGGCGGTTCACCCGGATAGCGCCCTCGTGCTCGGCCGCGGGATGGATTTCGGCGAGATCGAGCCAGGCGTCGGCGCCGGGAGCATCGCCATCGCGCCGCTTCCGGAAGAAGAGGATGTCGACGCCAACGTCGGTGCCGGCGTCGGCACGGAAACTTCCCTCGGGAAGCCGGATCGCGCCGACAAGATCGGCGCTGCCGGCGATGTGCTCACGCGCGGACGCGTCCGCTTTGTTCATCGTGCCATGCGAGGTCACGAAAGCGGCGAGACCTCCGGGCTTCAGCCGGTCGATCGCCTTGACGATGAAATAATCGTGCAGCCGAAGGCTGAGGGACCGGAACGCCCGGTCGCTGCGCACCGTGCGATCGGAAAATGGCGGATTGCCGATCGCGAGATCAAAGTGCTGGGGGAGTTCGGTTCGTGCGAAGTCCTGGTTGATGATGTTGGCGCGAGGATGCAGCAAGGCTGCGATGCGCGCGGTGACCGGATCGAGCTCGACGCCGGTGAGATAGCACGCCGCGCGTAGTTTCTCGGGCATCAGCGCCGGAAACAGGCCCGTGCCGATACCAGGCTCGAGCACACGTCCGCCACGAAAGCCGAGCCGCGTCACGCCGGCCCAGACCGCGCGCACGATGTATTCGGGCGTGAAATGGGCGTACTGGGTGCAGCGGGCGAGCGAGGCGTAGTCCCCCGCGCCGACCGCCGATTCCAGCCCCGCGCCGATCTCCTCCCAACCGTGGCGGAAATCATCGTCGCCCGGGCGTTTGAAAACGCCATTGGCGAGTTCGGATGCACCGAAGCCGGTGAAGCGAATGAGCTGCGCCTGTTCGGCGGCGGTGGCGGGACGCTGATCGCCTTCGATCACGGCCGCAAGGCGGATGGCGGAGAGATTGTCGCGCGCCCGATCGCGCCAGGATCTGGCAAGGCCGCGCGTTCCAGCGAGGTAGAACGTCTCGCCCCTAGCTCGGCTGGTGGGTCGATCAGCGGACGGTTCTATACGCGCGACCGCCGGAGGGTGCGGCGCATCACCGTCGTCGCCGTCCGTTTCAAGGGTGGATGGAAGGGCCGTGACGCCGAGGCCGAGCCCCGAAGAGAGCGACGTGTTGCCGAAGAGATCAAGCGTAAAAGGATCGTGTTGCGCCATGAAAGGCTCCTGTCGAACGGGCGCACGCGAACGTCCCGCCGGCAGCAGGCCCGGCAGGCGACGCGATTGCGCGAAGGGGTGAAGGATCGGCTCTGAACGGACGTCAGAGCCGGAACATGCGGACGAGATGCTGATGCCTGGCATGGCAGGCAAGCAATTCGCAGTAAAAGCGCTTGCGCGCCTGCTTCAGCGCCGGATCATGGCGGTGTTGTTTTGCGATCCGCGATCGCGCAGCGCGCACGACGGCACGCCAAGGGGCGTGAATGTAAACTCCGAGGCGGGAGTAGGTCGCTTCCATGGACGGACCCCCCTCTCGCTCACGCTGCGACCGGCTGTGGCAAATGACGCAGCTGCACGGGGAGCTTGGCGGATACTTCGTCGTCCGTGAGGTCGTCGAGCAGTTTCAAAACGGTGCCGCGACCACCGTCATAGACCAGAACGGTTCGCTTGCCGCGCATGGCGGCAAGCCAGCGCTCGCCTGCATAGCCGCGATAATCTTCATGCGTGGTCGACCAGATGTGCTCAAGCCGCTCTTCGCGGGTCATGGCGCGCACCGGCCGCGTCTCGCGGTCGACGATCGCGGCCTTCATGCGATCGGGCGAGCCGCGATCGGAAAGGTCGCAATAACCGTGAAACCAGCGGGCGCGGCCATCGATTGTGAGCGCGAAGAAGATGCTGGTGACGCTGCAGGTCACGTATTCGCTGAGCGCGAACATGTCACCCCGCATGAACAGCGGCGGCAGGATGTCGAGCATATACTCGTAGTCGCACTCGGCGATCTCGAACCACTCGCCGGCGAACAGATCGCCAGCATCGCCGGCGGCCACGGCGGGTGCGCCGCGATGACGGTTGAACATATGGTGCATCTCGCGGCGCGACGTGACGCCTTCGAAAACCTTGCGGATTGCGGATGAGGTGTGCATGGGCGGCTCCTGGCCTGTTGCGGCTGAAGCGCGAGCGATCCGCCTGATCTCCTCATCACTTCAGTCCTTCGTCCACCTCTCCGGCGGCCGCCTCTCCGGCCGGCGGGTCAAGGGCCGCGGAACGCGGGCGAAGCTTCACCCTTGACGCGCTGGCCGGGCATGCGGCAGCGGGGTTTTCCGTCTTCTGTTCTCCTCCTTGCATTTTTTTGCGGGGGTGAGCGGGCGAGGCAGGTGCTCACCCGGCGGCTTTGACGCGCCGCCACCAGGCGATCCGCTCATCGCGCGTCGCATTGGCGAGCCGCAGCAGCAGATCGCCGTGGCACGGCCGCGGCGCGCACCAGCAGACGAGATCGCGACTCCGCAACTCGTCCAGCGCGCGCAAGAGCTGATGTTGATCCGCAAGCCAGCGCTCGTATTTTGCGATCACGGCTGCGCGATCGCCGTCCGGACCGATCCGAAACGGATTGCCCCACTTGCTGCCGCGCCCGATATAGACCGCGCCCTCGGGCACGCCTGCTTGATGTTTGTTGAGAACCCTGCACATCGACAGCGCCTTTCGATCTCCGTTGCGGTGAGCGGTCCGCGGGACGGGGTTCAGGCGCGAGGGTCACCAATCGCGTCTCGCGATGGGGAACGGCTTGCCCGTTGACCGCAGGGCCGCCGCGTCCAGCAGGTCCGCAATCGAGACGGAGATCGCGATGCGCGATCCGGCAGGGTTTCAGATGCGACACGCGAGATTGCTGCGCCGTCAGCCGGCGCGCGCAGGAGCCTCGTCAGTCCGGGTCGCGGGAGCCGGCGAGTATTGCCTCCGCCTTGGCAATCGCCGGCTGCGCGCGCTCGAGCCAGAAGGCGCGGTCGAATTGCTCGGTGTCGCTTTGGCTCGCGAGAACCTTGACGAGGCCGAGCAGAACCTCAAGGTGCACCGCGATGCGCCGCGGCGCCTCGACGTAGTGAGCGGGAATCGGCTGTGCGGCTCCGCTGTAGGCGGCATTCTCGCCAGACCAGATGCCCGTCACATAGATCTCGCCGGCGGACTCGTAGTCGCGCTTTTCGGTCGACCAATCATCGTCGTCGATGGCGCGGCGGCAAGCCTCATCCATGGTCGCGGCCTTATAGGTCTGGTGGCGATAGACCGGCAGGCGATAGGTCGTCTCGATCGTGAAAACAGGCATGGGTTGGCCCTTCCTTTTGGGTGTTGCACACACCCTCGGGCGGCCGCGTCTCCGGTCCGACGGGTCAAGGGCCGCGGAACGCGGGCGCAGCTTTCCTTGACGCGACGGACGAGCATGCGGCACAGACCCATGCTCGCCCTTGGGGTCCTCCGTGCCGCTCGCTGTTGCCCGTCTCACGCGGCGCAAAGGTCTTCGTTCCAATCGTCGGCACGCGGCCGGGATCGCGCAAAACGGGATCCGGTTTCCTCCGCGATGGACAGAATTCGCCCGGCATACACCTCGCCCTGCCGATTGTTGTCGGTCGCGGCCACCAGCAGGACGTTGGCGCGTCTGGCCAAGGCCCGGATTGCGTCCTCCGTCGCCGGAGCCCATCCGCCTCCCGTGCTGGCGTAGAGCGTGTCATCACGCAGTTCTTCGAGCGCAGCAAGGCTCATGGCGTCGACCGCCGCTTCGGTCACGCAGACGCGTGCGCAATCAGAAGCACCGAGGCGAAACAGCTCCTTGGCGCCGCCGGTCGCAAAGCCGCGCCAGCTCGGGCCGCGCTCTTCCCAGCCGGTGACGGTGTCGCTGGAATCTGTGTGCGCCGCCCACATGCTGCCATGCGGACCTTCCCGAAGTCGGCCATCGGCAACAATACCGGCGATGATGCGATGAGGGATGTGCCGTTCGTCGGTCAGATAACGCCAGGTCGGGGAGCCGGGCCGAGGTCCAAAGCGATGTCGCCAACGGACCGCGATGGACCCGATCGCCTTCGGCTTGGCAGGACGCTGCCAGACCGGCGCGCTTGGGATGAAGCCGACGACATCAGCTACACGATCGTACGCGTCGGTGAAGCCGCCAGCACCGAGGTGCTTGGCGAGCGAAAACACGTCCCCTTTTGCGGTCGACAGCGGATCGAACCAGCCGCGGCCGTCATGGATGACAATCACGATCTTGCTGTCGCGTCGATATTTGATCGCGCGGCGGGTGCTTTCCTTGATGTCGACTTTCCAGCCTTCTTTTTCGAGCAGGGCCGCGCAGCCGACCTTTTCGCGCAACCCTTCAATTTCTCTTTTGTCCATCTTCCTTCACCGGCCTCGCCGCAGGCGGCGGCCGGCCCTTTCCTCGGTTGGTCTCGCTAGTTCCAAGCCTTGCGGAACATTCCCGACCGGCCGCGAAGCCTGCCGGATGCAAGGGCGCGTTGACATGCCATCAATCGGCGGATCACGAGCGCGGCGAAGCTTCCCTTGCAGCCGGCAAGGCGCCAGCGGCAGCCGGTCACCCGGCTCAATGAGCCGGGGACCAGGGGTCGTACTCATGAACGATGGCGTTCTCTTCGCCATCGTATTCGCTGGAGACCATGACGCCGAATTCGTCATCAACCTCAAAGAGCACGACCGGCACCATCAGTGTGCGGGCCAGATCGAAGGCGTGATTCTGTGCGAGGGTGAGATTGTGCGACATCGTGAGGCTCCCGTCTTGTGGCGGGGACCATCCCCGCTCGACAGGCGCCGACGTGTTCATGGGAGGCCGCGGTCACCTCGCAGGCGAAGCCGAAGAGGTCGCACGCTTGCGTAGCGAACCCCTTGCGGGTTGATCGTGGAAGGCCGCGCTTGAACCAAGGAAAGCCCATTCGAGAGCGGGGTGGTCCCTTCCCGGAAGCCGGGCCTTGGCGAACCGCACATCTTTCATCCGCGGGTCCATGCCGTCGTGATCAACACGCAAGAACAAGTGCTCCTCTTTCGTTGAACCGGTGAAGACTGGTGGTGACGGATGCGGGCTAACGTCGGTGACGTTGACAAGCGCAGATTCGTCGACGGCGCGGTGCCCGCAGAGCTTGCTTGAATCGGCAAACTGGTCCCTCGCAGCGACCGTGAAGCAAGGCGTGATCGATCAGCGAGTGTTGGTATTTACGTGGATTGGTGCGGCAAGTGGCTGCGTTCGGCGAGGTCGAAGAAGCGGGTGAATTCGCCTTGAAATGTCATAGCCACCGTGCCCGTCGGACCGTGCCGCTGCTTTGCGATAATGACCTCCGCTTTGCCGCGAGCGTCCCTCATGTCAGAATCCCAAGTGAGGTGCTCCTCGGTGCCCGGCCTGGGCTCTTTGTTCTTGAGATAATACTCTTCGCGATAGACGAACATGACGACGTCTGCGTCTTGTTCGATCGAGCCTGACTCGCGCAAATCCGAGAGTTGCGGCCGCTTTTCGTCGCGGTTTTCGACCCCGCGCGAGAGCTGGGACAGCGCAACGACCGGGACGTTGAGCTCCTTGGCCAGCGCTTTCAACCCGGTCGTGATCTCGGTGATTTCCTGAACTCGATTCTGCGCAGCGCGCTGGGATCTGCCCTGCATGAGCTGAATATAGTCGACGACAATGAGGTGCAGGCCTCGCTGTCGTTTCAGACGGCGCGCGCGGGCCGCGACCTGGGCAATGGAGAGCGCGCCGGTCTGGTCGATGAAGAGGGGCAGCCGTCGCATTTTCTGGCGGCAGTCGAGGAGTCTGCCGAAATCGGTCTCGCCAATGTCGCCACGCCTGATGCTCGAGGAGGGGACTTCCGACTGTTCGGAGAGCACGCGCGTGGCAAGCTGTTCCGACGACATTTCCAGTGAGAAGAAGGCGACGATGCCCCCGGCGACGGGCCGTGGCGAGCCGTCGACCTGTTCTGTCGCGTCGTAGGCGCTTGCGACGTTGAACGCTATATTCGTGGCGAGTGACGTCTTCCCCATGCCTGGTCTGCCGGCGATGATGATGAGGTCCGTTGGTTGAAGACCGCCCATTTTGGCATCAATATCCTTGAGGCCAGTAGCAAGCCCCGAGAGCCTGCCATCGGACTGGTAAGCTTGCGCGGCCCTGTCAATGGCGTTGTCCAGCGCGGTCTCAAACGTCTCGAAGCCGCCGCCATAGCGTCCCGTTTCGGCGATTTCGTATAGAAGCTGTTCGGCATGCTGGATCTGATCTTGCGGAGCGCAATCGACGGCCGCGTCAAAGGCGTCATTGAGCATGTCCTCGGCGATCTTGATCAACTCGCGTCGTACCGCGAGGTCGTAGACGGTTCGGCCGTAATCGGCGGCGTTGATGACGGTCGTCGCTTCCGCAGCCAGGCGGGCGAGATACTTCGCAGCCGATAGTCCGGCAATATCGAGCGTTGCTGGAAGGAACGTCTTAAGGGTGATTGGATTGGCAATTTTGTTTGAGCGAATCAGCTCGCTAATCACCTCAAAGATGCCACCGTGCAGAGGCTCGAAGAAATGATTAGCCTTCAGGAAATCGGCAACGCGATGAAAGGCGTCGTTGTTGATCAGCATGGCGCCGAGCAGCGCTTGCTCAGCTTCGATGTTGTGCGGTGGCTCGCGATAGTGTGGAGCTTCCAACGGTTTCAGTTTGAATGCTGCTTCTGACACGTTTGTCCATCCGCCGAGCCAATGTTGAAGTGCAGGACCTACTACCATGCAGGGGACGGGCAACGAATCGCCGCCCTCCCGTGGAGAAGTGTAGCGCCAACGGAGGTAAAACCAATCGATTCGCACCCTTCCAGATCAGGGCAGCCTTCGCGGCTATTGGGTCAAGCACCCGCTCGCGTCAGGGATGGCCGCCCGCGAGGGGGAAGACCCGCATGCGGGGCTTCAGCGCAGCCGCCAGCCCGGCCCCCGAGGGGGACGCCCAATTGCTCTCTCGACGAACCCGCAAACACTGATAATGGGGGCATGTGCACAATTGTGAGCGGCACATCCTGTGGGCAAAATCGATGCAGGCGCCGGAGATCGGCCAATGACCCAGACCTACGCATCGCTTACGGCAATAACCCCTGACGAATCGCAAGCGCAACGGCGTGGGGAAGGGACAATGCGGCAAGATTTCGCCGCGCGTTGTCGAGATGGAACTTCACACCCCGCGGTGTGACGTCGAGAAGAGATGCAATGTCTTGCATCGTTTTACCCTGAGATATCCATGCAAGGCACTGCCGTTCCCGCTGCGTCAGCGCGGTGCCCGTCTGATCGGTCAACGAGGCTCGGCCCATCCTGGCGCTCACATGCGCATGGTAGGTAAGGCCGATCATTTGCAGGAGATCCTGGGAGGTCTCAACAAAACGGTCGAGTCCAAGGCTCCGGTCATCCACCGCCAGCGTGAACGCTGCGGATTGTCCGTTGCCGCCGGGAATCCGAACCGTCAAACCTGTCCTGATCTTGAAACTGAGCGCATCGTCAAACAGACGGCGTTCTCGGGCGGATTTCGCAGATCGCGCAGCTCGTCCGTCCCATTGAAACACTCGGCATGGGGTGAGGGGCTTCTGCAGAACAGGATCGATCTCATCGTATTGTTCATCGAAGTAGTGATCGGTCCAGCTCTTCGGATAGGACGAGATCAGATTGCGGGCATCCGAATGGCGCCCGAAATAAGCAAACCACCGGAATCCCAATGCATGCGCGGTCCGCTCCGCCACGCGACGGAAATCATCTTCGGTGCGCGCAGTGTGAAGACAATCGACAAATTCATGGCAGGCCCTTTGGACATCTTTCATGGCGCCTCTCAATCAAGTTTATATCTATTCTAACGCGACAGGACGCGACTACGTCGACACTCGCGCCCTGCGTGTGCGCCGTCTACGGCGACCTTACGGCGGCTTTGGGGCAGGCCGGTGTTCCCCACACCCCTGTCGAAACTGACAGCTTCAAGCGGTGACCGCTCCTGATTTCGTGGATCTCGAACCTGTGATTCGCAGCTGGAGATCAAGAATGAATGTCATCGCACTCACGCGTCCTGCGCTTTTGAGGAATTCCGCACTGGCGCTCGGGATGCACGGTCTGCGACGGCGCGTCTTTCAAGACCGGTTGGAATGGGAAGTTTCGGTGTCGGATGGACTTGAGGTCGATCAATACGACGTGCTGTCGCCGACCTATCTGTTGGGTATTGATAGGCGGGACGTTGTCGGTTGTGTCCGCCTGCTGCCGACCACCGGGCGCAATATGCTGGCGGATACGTTTCCGGTCTTGCTGGACGGCCGGGCTGCGCCAACAAACCCCAGAATTTGGGAAAGCTCACGTTTCTGCGTCGATACACAGAATGTGGCGGCCACGGCCGAGAATGGCTTGAGGGAAGCAACGTTCCTGCTGTTTGCGGCGATGATTGAATGGGGTCAGCAAAACGACCTTCAGGCGATCGCGACCGTCACTGATCTGCGAATGGAGCGAATCCTGCGCCGGGCCGGGTGGCGCCTCGATCGCCTTGGTGAACCTCGTCAGATCGGAGCCACCAAAGCCGTCGCCGGTCTGTTGCCGGTAACCGATGATGCTCTCGCAGCAATCCGGACGGCAGGCAATATTTCCAAACCAGTCATCGAAACTCCGGCGTCTTTCGCTTTCGCTGCCTAAGCGCAAGCCTCGATTTAATCCTGACCGAAGGCTGAAGAATGGATCCCGCCGCATTCGCTACCCTTGTTGAACGATGTGCATCGCCTGCCATGGCCGCGCCTTTGACCGCGATCGTGCAACAAGCGAGTTCGTTCGAGCCCTTCCTGATCACCCTCGGCGAGCGCAAGCCGATCCGCCTTCAGGCGACCGACCGAAATGAGGCGATCCAGCTTGCGACGGAAGCGGCGGCGACCGGCAAGCCCGTTCGAGTTGGCCTCGGTCAACTCGATCGTGAAGAGATGAAGCTGGCAGGGCTGACGATAGCCACGACGTTCGACGCTTGCCAACATGTGGCGGGCCTCAGCCGATTGTTTCAGGTCCGATTTCATGCAGCGATTGCGGACGGAGGCGATTCTCACAAAGGGGCATTGGACGCTGTCAAGAGCTTTACGGTGAGAGGCAAGCCCACCATGCCCCAGCTGGGGTCACGCGCGCCCTCGCAACCTGCCGCCGACGAACCCGCTGCGAACTTATCCTCCAGTACCGATCTCGCCAGGGAGCGCCCAAGCTGGGACGTCTATCGCGCAGGTCTCGGCATGTCAGCCTTTGTCTATGGGCGGTGACTCGTTTGCTCAATCTCCAACCACACGTTCGATCCGGCCTGGTCCGGCCGCAACACTTCTAGGAAATCTTCACATGCCCTCTCGTCTCAAGAAATCCGCCGCACTTCTTTGCATCGGTCTCGTTGTCAGCATCGGACTGGCCGAACCGGCGCTGGCGCAGACCGCGAATATCGAGGGCGTGCTGCAGAACATCGTTACCATGTTGACCGGCAACGTCGCGCGGCTCCTGGCGACACTGGCGGTCATCATCGTCGGCATCGCCTGGATGTTTGGTTATCTCGATCTGCGCAAGGCCGCCTACGTCGTGCTTGGCGTCGCCATTACGTTCGGCGCCTCCGAGGTAGTCTCGACCTTGACCGGTGGTCGATGATGATCGTGGTCACCCATGACTGAGCCCATGCGTCTCACCGAGGACACTTTATTTCTCGCCTGCACGCGTCCGGCCATGATCGCCGGCGTCACGATGGAGGCGATGGCGCTGAATGTGATGTTCTCCTGCATCCTGTTCCTGGTGGCCGGGAGCATTTTGTACGGCCTGGTCGCGCTTCCTATCCACGGCCTCTGTCGGATTATCTGCCGGCACGATCCCAACATGTTCCGGATTTTGCTCGCCTGGATCGAGACCCGCGGCCGCACGCGCAACGCCCTGTTCTGGGGCGGATCGTCCTGCACGCCGCTGAAGCTGGTTCGGCGTTATCGAGCGAGGGATTTTGGTTATGCGTAACGCAGCGGCGAAAGCTCGCGAGATCGAGTCCGATATCTATTTGCCGTTCGCCCGGCACGTGACCGATACAGTCATTAGCCTCTCGACCCGCGCCTTGATCACGGTGATCCGGATCGACGGCATCTCATTTGAGACGGCTGAGGCGGTCGACCTGAATGATCTTCATGCCAAACTTAACCTCACGCTACGCAATATCGCCGACGACCGGCTGGCGCTTTGGTCCTATCTGGTTCGTCGCCAGACATCGGATTACCCGAGCGGCACCTTCAGCTCGACATTTTCGGCCGCGCTGGATGCGCAATATCGCGAGCGGCTTCGGAGCGAAGCGCTGTTTCGCAACGACCTCTACCTCACGCTGGTATGGCATCCCGGCCGCGCGACGACGGACGCGGCGGCAGCGTTCTTCAAGCAGCTCGGTCGCGCCAGCGGGCGCTCTGTCGAGGTTGACAGCGAAGCCTTGAAACGGCTCGACGATGCGAGGCGCGACGTGGTAGCGGCACTCGAGCGTTACGATGCTCGTGTCGTCGGCTTGGTCGATCGCGACGGCATCGTGTTTTCAGAACCAATGGAGCTGCTCCACGCCGTCACCTCCGGCGAGTGGATGCCAATGCCATTGCCGCAAGGACCGATCGGGCCGGCGCTCTACTCGAATCGCATCATCTTCGGCCGAGAAGCCCTCGAAATACGCAGCGCTGGCGGATCACGCTTCGCCGGTATGTTCGGGATCAAGGAATATCCGGCGTCCACCCGGCCGGGTCTGCTGAACGCACTGCTCTCAGCTCCCTTTGAACTTATACTTACACAATCTTTTGCCTTTTTGTCGAAGGCCGACGCCAAGACGGTGCTGACGCGCAAGCAGAACCAGCTCGTCTCGGCTCAGGATCCGGCGGCCTCGCAGATCGACGAACTCTCTGACGCGCTTGACGATCTCGAATCCAATCGATTTGCCCTCGGTGATCATCACCTCTCGCTGCTCCTGTCAGCTGATACGGCTTCGCAGTTGCAGGGGCACATGAGCGTGGCGCGTCGCGCGCTGGCGGACGCGGGCGCCGTGGTCGCGCGCGAAGATCTTGGGCTTGAGGCAGCCTATTGGGCGCAGCTTCCTGGACTATTCAAATACCGGGCCCGCGCCGGCGCGATCAGCTCCCGCAATTTCGCAGCATTCTCCCCGTTCCACACCTATCCCGTCGGAAAGCCAGACGGCAACCATTGGGGACCGGCGGTTGCGATGCTCAAGACCGCGTCTGGCTCGCCGTTCTACTTTTCATTCCATCATGGCGACCTCGGCAACACTTTTATCTGCGGCCCATCGGGGTCCGGCAAAACCGTCGTTCAGAATTTCCTGCTGTCGCAGGCCGAGCGGCTCGGCGCAACTTATGTGTTCTTCGACAAGGACCGCGGCGCCGAGATTTTCATCCGTGCTGCCGGCGGTACTTATCTGACGCTCCGCAACGGCGTCCCGACCGGCTGTGCGCCGCTCAAGGCGCTGGAGCTCACACCAGCGAACCTCTCCTTCCTGGGCGAACTGGTCCGAAAACTGGTCACACCCGACAACCGCCCGCTGACCGTCACCGAGGAGGAGCGGATCGATTCCGGGTTGCGCGCGCTTAACCAGCTCCGGCAGGAGGAGCGTTCGTTCGGCGCATTGCGCGCCTTTCTCGGTCAACAGGATCGGGAGGGGATTGGCGCCCGGCTCGAGCGATGGTGCCGCGGCGCTCCCTACGGCTGGGTGCTTGATGGCGACCAGGACGCCATCGGCCTCGACGCCCGTTCCATCGGCTTCGACATGACCGATCTGCTCGATCACCCGACCGTCCGGACACCGCTGATGATGTACTTGTTCCACAGGGTCGAACGCCTGATCGACGGCCGGCGCTTGATCATCGACATCGACGAATTCTGGAAGGCGCTGGGAGACGAGGCGTTTCGCGATCTCGCCAACAACAAACTCAAAACCATCCGGAAACAGAACGGCGTCATGGTGTTCGGTACTCAGTCGCCACGCGACGCGCTGGCCTCCCCAATCGCGCACACCATTGTCGAGCAATGCCCGACCCAGATCTTCCTGCCGAATGCGCGGGGAACGCGATCCGACTATGTCGACGGCTTCCACCTCACCGACACCGAGTTCCGTCTGATCAAGGAGGAACTCGCGCCCGAAAGCCGCCGCTTCCTGGTCAAACAGGGTCACAACTCGGTCGTGGCGGAACTGGATCTCGGCGGATTCGACGACGCGCTCACCGTGTTGTCGGGACGAACGGAAACGGTCGAACTGCTCGATCGCATTCGGGAGGAGGTCGGCGACGATCCGGCCCGATGGCTACCGATATTTCACGCAGAGCGGAGGAAAGTTCGATGATGCATCAGCGCATGTCGGTGATGTTCGCGTCCGTGTCAGTCGTGAGCCTCCTGATGGCATCACCTGCAAGAGCTGAGATTGTGTTCGATCCTAACGTCTTTGCACGGCAATTTGAGCAACTGACGGAATTGAAGAAGCAGGTCGATACGCTGACGTCGCAGCTCAAGGTGGCGCAGGACCAGTTGAACCAGGCCAAGCAGCTCTATGACAGCTTCAACAAGCTGACCAATACCAACGACATTGGCGCGCTCTTAAACACACCGCAGTTTCGTAAAGTTCTGCCACAACAATTTTCCGATATCGAAAAGCTGGTGGCGGGGCAGGGCAGCGGCAACTTCGTAAACTCCATCAATCAATATCTCGGTCAGAACCGCGCTTATGCGGGCAACAGCGGCAATTCGTATTACCAGAGCGAGCTCGACCGGATTGCCCGTCAGACCGGGGCCAAGCACTCCATGGGCCAGGCAGTCTACGACACCGCCTCGCAGCGTATCGATGCACTCGAAGAACTGAGAACTCGCATCAGCTCGGCGACCGACGTCAAGGAGATCTTGGATCTGTCGGCGCGGCTGCAAGCCGAACAGGCGCTGCTGCAGAACGACGTGCTTCGCATGCAGGGTCTCGCGATGATCCAGCAGGCTCGCGTGGACATGGATGGACAGCGGGAGCGGGAGAAACAGCGACAACTGGTCGATGAGATCAAGGCAGCCCTACAATGAGAAAGACGACTCCTATTCTACTGTTGCTCGCCGCAACAATCAGCCTCACGGGCTGCAACGAGGCCGACACCAGTCATCCACCGAAAACAGTCGGCTGGTTTTTCGAACATCGCGACGAGCTTGCGGTGGCTCTCAAGGCGTGCCGCGACAACCCGGGCGAACTCGCAAAGACGCCAAATTGCGTCAACGCCAATGAAGCCCGCAACAAGGTCACCGTCCAAGAAATGAAAGACGCCCTGAAATAAGGATCGCCGCGATGGCCGTTAACGTCTTCGACAGCTTCTTGAAAGAGTTCGAGCAACCGATCACGGCATTCGTGTCGACGTCGGTATCGAATCTCGCTTCCTACATCGATGGTCCGCTGCGCGTCGCCGTGATGCTCTACGTTATCCTCTACGGTTTTGCCGTGATGCGGGGCGCGATTTCTGAGCCAATCATGGAGTTTGCCTGGCGCGCAATGCGGATCGTGGTTGTGGTGCTGTTAGCGACGAACTCGAGCACGTTCCAACAGTACGTGACGGGATTGTTCTTCGACTCTTTGCCGAAGGAGATCGGCAATGCCTTGGCGGGGTCGGGACTGAATACCAGTTCCGGCGCTCCGTTCGATCAGCTTCTGTCCAAAGGGATTGACGTTGCTAACAAGATCTACGACCAGGCCGGCCTGACCAACATCGCGCCGGCGCTGATTGCGGCCATTCTCCTGGTCTTTGTGGCCGTCGGATCGTTCCTGCAATTCGCCATCCTGCTTTACGCCAAAGTGGGCCTTGGCGTCGTGATCGCGCTCGGCCCGGTATTCATTGCGCTGGGACTATTTGAGGCGACGCGCCCGTTTACAGAGGCCTGGCTCCGGCAGGTCGCGAATTTCGTGATCCTATTGGTGCTGGTGGTCGCCCTCGTCGGGCTGATGTTAACCACCGTCAGCGGCTTCATCGACAGGTTTGCGGCAAACGCCGGAACAGCCGGCGAGATGGTGGTGGCGGCGGTCGCCATCAGCGCGGTGCTCGGTCTCTCTGGTTACATCGCGCTTCAACTGCCGGTCATCGCTGGCGGTCTCGCCGGGGGTGGCGCGTCGCTCGCAAGCCGGCTGGTGACGAGCCCGCTAATCGCCAATACCACGGCCGCAGCCGGCGGCGCCTATGCCGGCGCGCGCGGGGCGGCCGGTCGAGGTCTCGCGGCAATGCGGGCCAGCCGCCAGGGCGGCAGCATGCGGCGCACCCGATCATAGGGGGCACCGGCCGCCTAGACGACCAAACGACATCGCCGGCATCAGGCCGACCAGGGAAATCAGGGGCATAAGAAGAATGTGGTACCGACTCTCAATTGTGTGTGTGATCGGGATGCAGCTTGGAGGCTGCGCGATCTGGTCCAAGGCACCACCCTCATGTGACGGTCTGGCCCGGCGGCCGCTCAATCGTTCGTTATGGGACTGGGAAACCGGTACGCCTTTGGCCACGCCTGAGCCGCCTATCCCGCCATCCGCACCGATCATGCGCAAAGGCGATGCCAGCTCTAGTCCGCCTTCGACTTCAGCCGTCATGAGTTTCGCGCCAAGCCGCTTTGCCGACGCCAGCGCTTCTTATCGCCCCTGCGGCAAGGAGACGTGAGATGGTCGGGCAGGATGATCTGAAAACCTATTTCGAGAATGCACGGCGATGGGAGCAGGATCTGTTGTTGTCCGCCCATCGCTCGCGGCGAGTAGCCTGGGTGATCGCAGCGGGTGCTTGTGCGCTGGCGGTCGCCTCTGTCGGCGCGGTCGCAGCCCTTGCACCGCTTAAAACCGTCGAGCCGTTCGTGATCCGGGTCGATAATGCTACCGGCATCGTCGAGACGGTCTCCGCGCTCACATCGACATCGTCTCGATACGACGAGGCGGTCACCAAGTATTTCCTCGGGCGT
Source organism: Bradyrhizobium sp. 2TAF24 (assembly GCF_052115025.1). Classification (NCBI taxonomy): domain Bacteria; kingdom Pseudomonadati; phylum Pseudomonadota; class Alphaproteobacteria; order Hyphomicrobiales; family Nitrobacteraceae; genus Bradyrhizobium; species Bradyrhizobium sp. 2TAF24. The sequence continues at coordinate 75,199 of NZ_JBFRFW010000018.1, forward strand.
TATGTTCGGGCGCGAGAGGGCTATAGTTACCCAGAGGCCGAAACCAACTTTCGCACGATATCGCTTCTGTCGGGGCAGGGCGAACAGGCCCGTTTCGCGGCCTGGTATCGCGGCTCCAATCCCGAAAGCCCGCAGGTCGTGCAAGGCCGTTTCGGCATCGCCACGGTGCGCATCAAGGCGATTTCGCTGCTGGCCGACAACGTGGCGTCTGTTCGTTTCATGAAAGAGAGCCGTAAGGGCGAGGAAACCCGCGTCACCCATTGGGTCTCGACCCTGACGTTTTCCTATGCCAACGCGCCGATGTCCTCCGCCGACCGGCTCATCAATCCGCTCGGCTTTCTGGTTTCGGAATATCGCGCCGATCCGGAGGTCGTGCCATGAAACGTCTTGCTCTTTTGCTGATATTGGCACTCGGCATTACCGGTCGCGTTGAAGCCCTGCAGCAGCCGTCTCCAGGGCAACGCGATGCACGGGTGCGCACGGTAAACTACGACCCGGCCAACGTGGTCCGACTCAACGGCGTGATTCGCGCCTCGACCCAGGTCGTGTTCGCGGATGATGAGGAGGTGGCGCATGTCGCGATCGGCGACGCGGTCGCATGGGAAGTCGCCCCCGCGGGTTCGATCCTGTTCCTCAAGCCGCGCGAAAAGCATCCGCCGACCAATCTGCAGGTTGTGACCACCCGCCCCGACGGCCGCAAGCGCTCGTACCAGTTCGAGCTGTCGATCGCTGAAACCACGCTGGCGGACAGCTATTTCGTGGTTCGCTTCGCCTATCCCGGTGACGAGATTGAGCGCCGGCGCACCGACGCCGCAGCCCGCGGCGCCGAGCGCGAAGGCGCCCTGATCGAGCAAACGTTCGATCTGCACCATGCCTATGGGGCGCGCAACTGGCGATTTTCGGCGCAGGGCTCGATCGATCTCGAGCCGGAAACTGTGTTCGACGACGGCAAGGAAACTACGTTCCGCTTTGCGGGCAACCGCGAAATTCCGGCGATCTACCTGATCAACTCGGACGGTTCTGAGAGTCTGGTGCCGAAGGATGTCCGCGGCGAACTCGTGGTGGTCCATGCCACGGCGAAGCAGTTTCGGTTGCGCAAAGGCAACGACGTACTTTGCATCTTCAACGAGGCCTTTGACGCGGTCGGTGTCAATCCAGGCACCAACACCACGAGCCCCTCGATTGAGCGGCGGGCGAAGAAGTCTCCTCCGACCCTAAAGTCACGATAGGCGGCGCGATAATGACCGAGCTTCAAAACGAGACACTACCCGATGACCGTGGCATTACTCCGGTGGGAGCAGGGGATAACGGCCGAACGGCGATGCTCAAGCGCGGCTTCGGCGCGCTGGCGCTTACCGCATTTGCGTTCCTGATCATCTGGGGAACCTGGAAAGGCGACAAGCCAGTCACCGATTCCGCCCGTAAGCTCATGATCCGGCAGGCAGCGGCGTTCGAACCCGTCAAGGAGGCACCGGCGGCGCCGATCATCACGGCGTCCATCCCGGTCGCGCCGGTCGCGACCACGCCAACAGCATCTGTGCCCGCACCGGACCAAATGCTGGAGAGTGCGCGGCGCGCGCCAGTATTGGCCTATAACCGGCCGATGTCGGCTGGACATCCCACTCGCGACGGCGTGACCGGAAGCATCAGTACCGATCCTTACAGTTTTGGGCGAGGCGAGCCGCGCAACGACCTTGCCGACAAGCTCAAGCCTACGCCAATCGAAGGGGTACGCGCGGCGCGGCTTCCCAATCGTAACCTGCTGGTCACACAGGGAACATCGATCCCGTGTGTGCTGGAGACGGCGATGTCGTCGGACGTGGCGGGCTTCGTCTCGTGCGTCGTCATGCGAGACGTGATGTCGGATTCCGGCAACGTCGTGCTGATGGAGAAGGGCACGCAAGTGGTTGGCGAATATCGCGGCAACGTGCGGCGCGGATCAAAACGCCTATTCGTATTGTGGACCCGCGCCAAGACCCCGACCGGCGTGATCGCAGCTCTGGCCTCGCCCGCAACCGACGCACTGGGCCGCGCCGGGTTCGACGGCGACATCGAGACCCATTTCTGGGAGCGCGTCGGTTCGGCGCTGTTGCTGTCGATTGTCGGTGATGCCTCATCAATCGGACGCCAGCAGTTGCAGGACAGCTCAATCCAGATCAACAATACCACAGGCGCCACCAACACCGCCGCCGGCATCGCCGTCGAGCAGTCGATCAACATCCCGCCGACGCTGAACAAGAACCAAGGCGAATTGGTCAATATCTTTGTCGCGCGCGACGTGGATTTCTCCTCGGTCTATCAATTGCGGCGGATCGAGACCCGTACGCAGATTTTGGACCGCACCGTCCCGGGAGTCATAGCGGCTCCGGCCATGGTGACAAAATGAGCGCGGTGGCATCGATCGAACGCGATGGCGGCCGGCTCGTGCTGGCGCGCTACCTTGAGCCGCTGGCGCCGTATCTGGCGGATGACACCCTGACCGAAATCGTCGTCAACCGCCCCGGCGAGATTTTCGTGGAAGGACCTGGCGGCTGGACCCGGCATGAAGCGCCAGCACTCACTCATGCTTATCTTATGCATCTTGCGACCGCGGCTGCCGGGCATACGCGGCAAGACATTGGTCCGGAACACCCGGTGGTCTCGACCAGCTTGATCGGCGATGAGCGCTGCCAGATCGTGGTGCCGCCAGCGGTGCCGGCCGGAATGGTCAGTCTCACGATCCGCAAGCCGTCTGTGTTGACAATGACACTCGACGCCTTTCAGCAGGCGAAGCTGTTCGATGAGGTCCGCGCCGCCAGTGACGACCTCACGGCCGACGAGCATCGCTTGCTCGCCCTGAAAGAAGCCGGTGCCTGGCGCGAGTTTCTCGAGCTTGCGGTGCAGACCCGGCGCAACATCATCATCTCCGGCGCGACCGGCTCGGGCAAGACCACGCTGTCCAAGGCGTTGATTGCAGCGATCCCGGCACATGAGCGGCTGATCACGATCGAGGATACCGCCGAACTCGTCGTTCCGCATCACAACTGTGTCCGGCTGCTCTACGCCAAGGATGGCCAAGGTATTGCCAAGATCGGTCCGCGCGAACTGCTCGGATCCTGCTTGCGGATGCGGCCTGACCGCATCCTGTTGCAGGAGCTGCGCGACGGCACCGCCTTCTTCTACCTGAGGAACGTGAACTCCGGGCATCCTGGATCGATCACCACTGTTCATGCCGACAGTGCTCGGCTCGCCTTTGAGCAACTGACCTTGTTGGTGAAGGAAAGCGCGGAAGGCCGCGACCTTCATCGCGACGATATCCGCTCGCTCCTGCTGCTGCTCGTTGACGTCGTGGTCCAGATGCAAAAGCGCGAAGGCCGCTATCGCATTACGGAAATCTACTATGACCCCGTTCGCAAACGCGACCACATCAGCTAAGGCGGCGTTCGGCAGCGCGCTCGCGCTTGCAGCCAGCGCGTTGTTCCTGCTCGTCGCCTCCAACGTTCTGCTGCTCGGGTTGCGGCTGCATGACGGCGGATTCCACTGGTTGGAGATCGCCACGGGGTGGCCGCGTTACGGCGCCGACCCGCGATTCGACCGCTGGCTGACGTTGGCGACGCTCGCCGGCGTCGTTGTGGTGTTCGGAATGCTCGGCGCTATCCTCCGTCAACGTCCTCTCCCTCTTCACGGCAGCGCCCGTTTCGCTTCCGGGCGCGAGATCAAGGCCGCGGGCTTGCGTTCCGCTGAAGGCATCCTGCTCGGACGCAAGGACGGTGCGCTGCTGTGTTTCGGAGGCTCCGAACACGTCCTGGTTTACGCACCGACCCGCGCTGGCAAGGGCGTCGGCTATGTCATTCCGAACCTGCTCAATTGGCCGGATTCGGTTGTTGTGCTGGATGTGAAGAAGGAGAACTGGGATCGCTCAGCGGGATTCCGGGCGGCCCATGGTCAGGAGGTCCATCTGTTCGATCCGCTAGAGGAAAACGGTCGCACCGCGCGCTACAATCCTCTCGGTTACGTGCGCAGCGATCCAGCGGATCTCTATGACGATCTGCAGCGCATCGCTGTGATGTTGTTTCCGGCCGAAAGCCGCGGCGATCCGTTCTGGTTCGAGGCGGCTCGCTCGGCCTTCGTTGCAATCGGCGGCTATGTCGCGGAAACGCCGGACTTGCCATTGACGATCGGCGAAATCCTGCACCAGCTGTCCGCGGCTCCCGACCTCAAGACGCATTTTGGGAAGATCATCGCCGTTCGCAAGTCCGGTCCTTCGCCACTGTCGCGACACTGCATCACAGCCTTGAACGACTTCCTCGCCGCTTCCGAAAACACCATGAACTCGGTGCGCAAGACCGTCACCGCAAGGCTCGGTCTGTGGCTCAACCCTCGCATCGATGCCGCCACATCTACCAACGATTTCGATTTGCGCCTATTGCGGCAACGGCCGATGTCGATCTATCTCGGCGTAACGCCCGACAATCTCGACCGCATGGCGCCGCTTTTGAATCTGTTTTTTCAGCAGGTGGTCGATCTGAATACGCGCGAACTGCCGGAACAGAACCCCAAACTCAATCGCAAGGTGCTACTGTTGCTCGACGAATTTCCGGCTCTGGGCAATGTCAATGTGCTGGCGAAATCGGTCGCATTCATCGCCGGATACGGCATCCGCCTGCTCACGGTGGTTCAGAGCCCGGCGCAGCTACGCGCAATCTATGGACTCGATGCGGCCCGCAACTTCATGACCAACCATGCCGTCGAGGTAGTGTTCGCGCCGAAGGAACAGGACGTCGCTAATGAGCTTTCGGAGCGCATCGGTTTTGACACCGTGAAAGCGCACAGCCGCAGCGGCCCAAAGGGACTTGCAATGCGCTCGACCAGCGAGACGATCTCCGAGCATCGTCGCGCTCTCATGCTTCCGCAAGAGCTCAAACTGCTCCCGAAATCCAAGGCCTTCGTCCTCGGCACCGGCATTCCGCCCATCATTGCCGACAAGCTTGTATATTACGAAGACAAGGCGTTTCTTGCGCGTTTGCTACCGGCACCTGTTCCGGAGATGCCCAAGGGCCGTTCGAATGCGCTGCTTGACGCCGAAATTAAGGAGCTTCGCTCCGAGGTCGCCGAACTCCGCGCGGTATTCCGCACGCGACCGATGACGGATGAAGAGGTGGCTGATCCCTCCACGATTCCCGCAAATGCCAGTTTCGATTTCGGCGATGTGGATGTGGATCTTGAAGGGCTGTCTGAGGACGACATGAAAGCCTGGACCCTGAACTACATCGACGCTCAGGCCATCCCACCGGCGCGACGAGGAAGCCGGAAGCAGAATGGACGACAACATGAACGACACGCGTGACGGCGGCGAGGACTTTAGCCTCAAACGGCGGGATCGCGCCGGGCACGATCCCAATGCAGACAAATCAGGCGAGGGTCGGGCGACGACGTCGGACAAATCACCCTCCGCGATGGTCGATGGCGATGCGCTGCCCGATCGTATCCGGCGCAAATATTATGTGGTGGCCGATGAGCCCGGAAAAGATGGGCCAGGAGGCCAGGCGCGGCTTTATGCCGACCAGCGCGGCGAGTATCTCGCTTTCAAGGTCACCGACGACCGCCTGGTCACGCGTCTGGCGGCGGCCGAGGTGATCCGCGACATGGTCAGTGTGGCACAACATCGGCAATGGGAGTCTCTCCTGGTCCGCGGCTCCGTGGAATTCCGGCGCGAGGCCTGGCTTGAAGCCGGCGCGCGCGGACTAGAGGTTCAGGGCTATCAGCCAACAGAGCTTGACCGGCAGACCCTCGCTGATCGGCGAGAAGTCTGGGACCGGACCCATTCGGCCACGCCGGAGGTCGAGGCTCGTTCGGCTTCCGATAAAGGTGAGCGCACGGATAAGTTTGACTACGACAAAGGCATATCCGGACGCCTGATCGAGGTCGGTCAGGCACCTTACCGCAATCGTACCGATGCCGAAGCGTCCACTTATGTTGCTCTTGAGCTCGACAATGGCCGCCAGCATCAAGTGTGGGGCGTGGGTCTTGAAAAGGCGACGGCCGACAGCAACGCGAAGCCCGGAGATCGCGTTCACGTGCGCCGGGACGGTATCGAGCGCGTCACAAAAGGAATTAAGGTGATGGACGCCACCAGTGGACACGCGCATATCGAACAGCGCCAGGTGCCGCGCAATCGTTGGCAGGTGACAGCTGAGAAATTTCGCACGGTCGATCGGCAGACAGCGGCACGCGATCTCGACCTGGTCGCGGCGCAATCGCAAATGGTGATCGTGGAGAAAGCATTGACACGGGCGTTTCCTGGGGACGAACGCGCGCGTCACAGCATCATGGAAGCGGCGAGGGAACGGATTGCACACCATCTAGGGCGCGGACACTCATTCGGCCGAGCAGCCGTCATGGAACCAGCTCAGGACCGTCATCGATCGGACGGCGATAAAGGTGAGGCGCTCCGAACGCGGATTGATGAGCGCGAGAGAATTCAGCAACGAGAACGCTGATCGCGCCGACTTCTCCGTACTGTTTCAGGTTTTACTCACTGCGTGAAATCCCAGGTTCAAATCCTGTCCCCGCAACCACCGATACCGACACTCCCGCAGCGAAAGCTGCGGGAGTTTCGCGTTTCCGAGTCTTTCCAATGACTTGCGCTTCGATCCAGCCAAGGATCGTGCCCAATTCGCCGTGTAAGGTGGCGTCGATTTCGCCGCGGTTCGGGCCAGGGCGCAGCGTAATTTTCTCAACCAGCCCCCGGATTGCTTCCGCTGCCTCACCACGATCCTCGGGGTTGTTGAGCGCCTCCGCCAGCCGCTCGACCTTCTTCCGATAGACACCCGACACGTTCGGATGGATGTCCGGAATATCTGCCGGCACCTGCGCTAGAGTTTCCTTCAGCACGTCCTCGCGGGCCTCCAATTCGCGCATGCGATCGGTCATGCCGCGTGTGTGGCCGCCTCCTTCAATCACACTCAGCATTTGCTTCAAGGTGCGCTGGATCTTCGCCAACTCCGAGCGGTGACCCTCGCCACTAGCACTAGCCCAGCGTTCCCGGTTAAGCCCGTTCGTCTCCTCCGCGTAAGCGCGTATTGCCTCAGCTGCCATCTGCGGCGCCATCATCCGGTCCTGGAGCCGGCGAGCACGCGCTGCTCAAGGTCAGCCTGTGCGATCGTGCGCGTTGGTAACACGGGCCGAACAGGCATAGCGGTCCTGGCCGCGCAGCGAGTAGGGGCCGCCGCAAACGTCGCAATAGATCAACCCGGAAAACAGCGACTTCGGTCGGTTCAAGCCGTTCAGCCGGTTCGACTGTGCCTCACGCACCGTCTCGATGACATTGACATATTTGTCGGCGATCTCGCTCTGACGCGCTTTCACCGCCTGCCAGAGTTCATCGTCGATAATCCTGAGTTCCGGAACCTCGGTGACGATCCACTCCGATTCTACGTTCATGCGCGACACCCGCCGCCCGGTGCTCGGGTCTTTGAGGTAACGCTGACGGTTCCAGACCAGTCGGCCGATATAAAGCTCATTGTTGATGATGCCGTTGCCGCGCTTTACGTGTCCGCGGATCATGTATTCAACCATGTGAACCTATGTGGCCGGCCGGCGCCGATGTCGGCCACGCCGATCAGCCGCACGGGTTCGCCGCCAATCAGGGTCTGCGATGGACCCGGCCGACGCGCTGCTCTATCAGGCACAGCAGGACAGCTTGGCGACATCCTTGGTGAAGGTCTGCGCGGCAAGCTTCAATCCCTCGACTGTCGTGAGATAGGGGAAGATCGTCTCGGCGAGTTGCTCGACCGTCAGGCCGCATTTGATCGCGAGCACCGCGGTCTGAATGCTATCTGCTCCCTCGGGCGCAAGGATGTGCGCACCAAGAAGCCGTCCGCTACTTGCCTCGGCGACCAGTTTGATCAGGCCGCGGGTGTCGCGCGCGGCCAGCGCGCGGGGAACATACTTCAGATCGAGAGTAGAGGTCTTTACCTTTAAGCCTTGAGCGCCGGCTTCGGCTTCCGTCAAGCCAACGCTGGCAACTTGCGGATCGGTGAACACCACTGCCGGCATGGCGGTCGCATCGTAGCGTTTTCTGTTGCCGTTGAGTGCGTTCTCCGCCGCGATCCTGGCGCCGTAAGCCGCCATGTAGACAAATTGATCGCGCCCGGTGACGTCGCCGGCGGCATAGACGCCAAGCTTTGAGGTGCGCATGCGGTCATCGACGTTGATACCGCCGTTCGAAAGAAGTTCGACACCGCTTTCCGCAAGCCCGAGGTCGTCGGTGTTGGGCCGGCGTCCGGTCGTGATGAGGACACGCTCGGCCGTGATCGTCTCGGCGCGGCCATGGGCTGAAACCAAGAGCGCGATGCCAATCGGCGCTTGTTGGATCTCCCGGTATGAGAGCCCCACGCGAACGGCGATGCCTTCCTCCGTGAAATATTTGGTCAGTGCGGTGCTGATTTCCGGCTCCGCATCCGGCAACAAACGGCGGCGTACCGCGATCGTCACCTTGACGCCGGCGCGGGCGAACATCTGGCCGAGCTCGCAGCCGATGTAACCGCCGCCGATCACCAGCAGGGACTTCGGCAGTTTCTCGAGTTCCAGGGCCGTCGTGCTCGTCAGATACGGTACATTTTCGATCCCCGGGATCGATGGCATCGCCGCAGCGGCGCCGGTCGCGATGATGACCTTGCCTACCTTGATCGGCTCACCGTTCACCATCACGCCGTCGCTTGTCAGCCGGGCCCCGCCTTCCCGATAAGCGACCGTGTTGTAGCTCGGCAGCAGATCGAAATACTTCGCCTGCCGCAACGACGACACCAATTCATCCTTCTGCCGCACGACCGCGGCCCAGTCCGCGATTCCGCCATCCGTCCGGATGCCGGCAAAGCGCGATGCGGTTTCCGCGTGATGAACTGCCTCGACTGCACGGATCATGGTTTTCGACGGGACGCAGCCTACATTGACGCAGGTGCCCCCGATCATCCCGTGCCCGACGAGCGCAACATTGGCGCCAAGCTCCGCTGCGGCAATTGCGGCCGAGAAGCCGGCCGAGCCAGCGCCGATGACGGCAAGATCATATCCGCCATTCGCTTTCGGCGCGTCGGAAGCGCAATAGTCACCAACGGTCATCGTGAAACTCCTGATACTGAATTAGATCGGAGAAAGCCGCGTTCGCCGACGGACGGCGCTCCACCCTATTTGGAATCGTTTGGCTCGCCAGCCGAGCGCCCGCTGTCGGAAGCGTCCTTTACTTTTTGGCGAGCCAAACGGGGTTTTCAGTTCTTGACATGTGCGGGGTAGCCGGCGTTCGTGGCCGCTGCGATCAGCGTAGGAACATCGGCGGTCGCATCGTCGAAGGTGACGGTCGCGACGGCGCTCGCGTTGGCGTTGGCTTCCTTGACCTGGACCGCTGTGACGCCCTTTACCCGCGACAGCGTCTTCTTGACGATCGGCGCGCAGAGTTCGCAGGTGGCGTTATCGACATTGAGGACAACAGTCTTTTCAGCGGCCTGAGCGACGAGCGGCGATAGCGCCATGGCGAGGGCAGCGGCGGCGATACTGATACGAATCATGATCTCTCTCCTTTTGGATTCTGGATTGGGCGACAGACTAAAGAAATAACGGTGCGATTTTTGGAAAGCCGAGTGCCACGATCACCAGAACGGTGGCGACCCAAAGGCCGATCTTGGCCGTACGTCCGGAACTCGGCTTGGCGCAGTAGGAATCTTCGGCACAGTCCACCTTGGGCTTGCGATAGACGAGGTAGAACCCGTAACCGAGGAAGGCGAAGGTAACCACGGCGAAAATCGGCTGATAGGGTTCAAGCGCGGTCAGGTTGCTGATCCAGGCTCCGCTGATTCCGAGCGTGAAAAGAGCAAATGGTACCACGCAGCACGATGCCGCGCCCAGCGCCGCCAAAATTCCGCCAACAGAGGCCAGCCCGGCCTTCCGGGTCGACGAATCCACCCGATCGGCCTCACGCGAGGAGGACGTTGCGCCAGTGAGGTTTTGTTGCACTATTTTGTCCATGTGCTGCGCCCTCCGTGACGCCTTGTAGTGATATGGGGCCTGTAGCAAGTACAGGTTCAAGCGGAAATTTAGGAACCGCCAACACGGTTTTGTGAGGCGGCGCCTCAAGGAAATTGCGCTTGAACCCTACTCGACGGACTACTACGGGCTATTCATTGGCCTCCAGCATCCTCTGCGTCTTCATCAATGCCAGTTTAGCGGCGTGTCAGGCGCTCAAGTCGACATCGGGGTACCGTACCGCGTTTCTTTGCCGAGCAAAGATCTGCGCTTCCGGAAGCGTTACATGTGCTTCCTGCCGAGCTTGCGACCAGGCCGTGAATGTCCGTTCGTCCTTGAACAGGTTGACGTGGTCGCAGAACGCGCTTCGGAGATTGACGCAGCAAGCGTCGCTATCCGGCGCGACGATCGACATCACGGAGCCGGATGGCGGCGTCGAGCGCAACTGGCCGGGTGCCAGCTCGACGGTAAGTTGGGTCCCGGATCCGGGGCAGTGCGTGACCAAGGTCGCCGGCTTGCCGAGAATTTCCGGAAGAAAAAGCGCGTCAAAAACGCACCAGGTATAGAGCCCGGCGTCTTCCGTGTGGAAGCGATGGTGCGTCGGAACGAGGCTCAGACCTCCAAATGCAATGACCTGTCCATGTTCATCGAATCCAACGTTTGTCGGCGGGAATTCGAGCAGAAGCTGGTCGATGCGTTCCGTTGGAAGGTCGCACCCGATGCCGAGTTGCTCGCGCGTCACCGGCACGCCGCGACCAAGCAATCTGAAGAGCTCGACACTCAGTCTCTGCAGTTCTGGAGTATTCTCTGTCAGAACGCGCCGCCTCAAGTAAACGTCGAACGCTTGGCGGCCGGCGTTCGGATCCAAAGCGCGCGATGCGGGCTTCGTGTTATCAGGGGCTCCCTGCGAAGCGCTCTTCATCACGTGATTTCCTTCCTATGTTTCGTCAGTGCCGTAGATGGTTTTCGGCAAGCTCGGAAGAGCGTAGTGGCTGTAGGTAATACAGGCTCAAGGGCGAATTTCGTGGCGATGGCACTTTTCCGCGAAGCGCTCGCCGCAGCGAGCGATGCCGCAAAGGACCTCTCCGGTTCGACTTCGCGCGCAGCCCGGGGTGGGTTGTCCTTGCCAATGGCGGGTGTCGGCGCTATCTGACCTGTAGTCATTACAGGTTCGAGGCGGATACGATGTCGAGCAAGACGACAAACCGGGACGAATTCCTGACTCGCGGTGCACTGGCTGCCCAGACCGGCTGTAACATCGAAACGATTCGGTACTACGAGCAGATCGGCATCCTACCGGCGCCGCCTCGCAGTCAAGGCGGGCATCGCCTCTACGGGCACGCTCTCGTCAGACGCTTGCATTTCGTCCTCCGAAGCCGCGATCTGGGTTTCACTCTCGAAGAAATCCGGGAATTGCTCAGAATGGTGGATGGCGACAATTACACGTGTGGGCAGATTGAAGCGTTGGCACTCGAGCACGTGCAGGCGATCCGCCGAAAGATGGCGGATCTCAAGAAACTCAAAGTCGTGCTCGAGACGATGGCTTCTCAGTGCGGGGGCGGGAAAATACCCAAGTGTCCCATCATCGACGCGCTGTTCGATGCGCGCGCGCCGATACGTTCGGCAAGGTAGTTCGGGCACTTCGGCGCGCGTCTCTTCAGCGTTTTGAAGGCGATCGATTCCCGGCAGGCAGACGCGCGTGACGTTCCGGAGATCGCTCCTGCGATCGTGAACGCAAGCCTCTTGAACGTGTAGGTACTACAGGGTGCACTTTGTTTCTGGACGGCCACAGGAGTGGACCGGCCCGGAGAGGCGTGGCACCATGAACGAACGCACCATAGGTGCAATTGCCGCCATGCTCGCGGTGCTGTGCTGCGGCGGGCCTGTTCTCGTCAGCGCCGCGCTGGGCGCGGCCGGGACCGCGGGGCTCCTGTCGTGGCTTTTCAAGTCCCTCTATTTCGCAATCCCGGCAGTATTCATCGCTCTCGGGCTAGTCGGCGTCTGGCTCCATCGCCGCCATTCGCGGACGAGCGCCCGTGGCCGATGACCGCAATTTTGTGGTCGATCACTTCGTATCCGTCACAAATTCCGCAATGGCGGATGAGGCCTTTCTGAACTGCATCAAAGAGATTAGGAGTGCCGGCTCCTTGTCGATCACGCCTGTGGCGAGCAGGACGATTTTTGCATTGAATTGGACGCCTTCGAGGGTTGCTTCAAACGTTCCGTCCGGCAATTGCTGAAGTTCGGATACGGTGCCTGGAACGATGCGCGCCCCGTATTTCACGGCTTGCGAGCGCATACGGCCCACCAGTTCGCTGCCGGTTACTCCTTCCGGAAAGCCGGCATGATTATGTGATTTCGGAATCCAAAGGGCCCGGCTGGCACCGGCGTCCGCGACGACGAAATCGCGCCGAAAACGGCCCAGATATATTGCAGCGGTAAGGCCGGCAGGGCCACCGCCGATTACCAGACAGTCGAGTTTGGTTGTCATCGTCGAACCTTTTCTACTGCATCAATGTCGAAAGACCCGTCACGGGTGTTCCTCTGCCCCGACGCGCCCTGGATTGCGAATTGGCACAGCCGTCTGGGCCAAGTCCGAGATATTTCGCTTCGTACGGACCGGCCCCGACAATGAGGTCGGAAAGGAGAATGCAGCGTCATCGCGCTCCCCGCACTGCGGGGCAATTCAGCACTCTTTCAGCTATATCCGAACCGCTCGCAGCCGCAGCGCGTTGCCGACAACGCTCACGGACGAGAGCGCCATGGCTGCAGCGGCAATGACCGGGGAGAGCAGCAATCCGAACGTCGGATACAGGATGCCCGCCGCGATCGGAATTCCCGCCGCGTTATAGATGAAGGCAAAGAACAGGTTTTGCCGGATGTTGCTCATCGTCGCCTGAGAAAGACGCCGGGCGCGGACGATGCCGCCTAAGTCGCCCTTCAGCAGGGTGACGCCGGCGCTCTCCATCGCGACATCCGTTCCGGTACCCATGGCGATTCCGACGTCCGCCGCCGCGAGGGCGGGGGCGTCGTTGACGCCATCCCCCGCCATCGCGACGACGCGGCCTTGCTGCTGGAGCTTGCTGACGACGGCGCTCTTCTGATCCGGAAGCACCTCCGCCTCGACGTCTGGAATGCCGAGTCGCCGCGCGATCGCGCTTGCCGTCGTACGGTTATCGCCGGTCAGCATGATGACCTTGATGCCTTCGGCGGCCAGCGACTTCAGTGCATCCGGCGTCGACGCCTTGACCGGGTCGGCGATTGCCAGAATGCCGGCGAGTCTGCCGTCGACCGCGACGTTGATCACCGTCGCGCCGTCGCCTCGCAGCTTTTCCGCCTGCGTCTCCAACAGTTGCGTTTCAATGCCCGCGGATTTCAGAAAATTGGAGTTGCCGAGCAGGACCGAGCTGCCGCCGACCTTACCCGTAACTCCCTTGCCGGTCGGGGAATCGAACTCCCGGACATCGGCGAGAGGCAGATTCCGTTCTTTCGCCGCCCGGACGATCGCGTCGGCGAGCGGATGTTCGCTGGACCGTTCGACGCTCGCCGCAAGCTTCAGAATTTCCGCTTCGTCGAATCCCTGCGCAGGGATGATGTCGACCACCTTCGGCTTGCCTTCGGTCAGCGTTCCCGTCTTGTCGACGACCAGCGTATCGACTTTTTCCATCCGTTCGAGCGCTTCCGCATTCTTGATCAGGACGCCGGCCTGGGCTCCGCGTCCAACGCCGACCATGATCGACATCGGCGTCGCAAGTCCGAGGGCGCAAGGGCAGGCGATGATCAGGACGCTCACGGCCGCAACCAGTCCGAACGCGAGCCGCGGCTCCGGGCCGAACAGCGCCCAGGCGCCGAAGGCGACGAGGGCTGCCGCAATCACGGCCGGCACGAACCAACCGGCAACCTGGTCGGCGAGGCGCTGGATGGGAGCGCGGGAACGCTGCGCCTGCGCCACCATCTGCACGATCTGGGAAAGAAGGGTATCACGGCCGACCTTCTCGGCCCGCATCACGAACCCGCCCGATTGATTCAGTGTGCCGGCGATCACCTTGTCGCCGCTCTCCTTGGAGACCGGCATGGACTCGCCGGTCACCAGCGACTCATCCAGGGACGAGCGCCCTTCGACGATGAAGCCGTCCACCGGGACCTTTTCCCCAGGCCGGACCCGCAGCTTGTCGCCGACGTTCAGGCCGTCCATCGGGACCTCCTGGTCCGCCCCGTTCTCGTCGACGAGGCGGGCGGTCTTGGGCGCCAGATCCAGCAGGGCCTTGATGGCGCCGGAGGTGGCCTCGCGGGCTCGAAGCTCCAGAACCTGGCCGAGCAGGACCAGAACGGTAATCACCGCAGCGGCCTCGAAATAGACCGCCACCGCGCCGCCGTGGCCTCGGAATGCGGACGGGAAGATGCCCGGCGCTATGGTGGCGACAACGCTGTAGGCAAAGGCGACGCCCACGCCCATCGCAATCAGGGTGAACATGTTCAGGTTTCGGGTGACCAGCGACTGCCAGCCGCGCACGAAGAACGGCCATCCGGCCCAGAGAACGACCGGCGTGGCGAAGACGAGTTGGATCCAGTTCGAGGGGTTCTGGTCGATCCAGCCGCGGCTGCCGACCAGATGGCCGCCCATCTCGAGTACGATGACTGGCAGCGCCAGCGCGAGCCCCACCCAGAAGCGCCGGGTCATGTCGCCCAGTTCGGGGTTGGGTTGGTCGTCGAGGCTGACCAGTTCGGGCTCCAGCGCCATCCCGCAGATCGGGCAGCTTCCGGGCCCGATCTGACGGATCTGCGGATGCATGGGGCAGGTATAGACCGTGCCCTCCGGGACGTCGGCGTGCTGCGGCGCTGCCTTCGCCTTATCGAGGTATTGCTCCGGAGCGGCGGCGAACTTGGTTTGGCAGCCGGCCGAGCAGAAATGGTAGGTGACGCCCCTGAAGCCGAAGCGATGCTTGCTGGTTGCGGGATCGACGGTCATGCCGCAGACCGGGTCTACGACGCCGGCTCTGCCCGCAGCGTGATGATTATGGTCGTGCGCGTCTCCACCCCCGCAGCACCCACTCTTCTTGACCGGCGTTTCAGGACCGGCGGCGACCGCCTTTGACGAGCATCCGCATCCGCCTCGGGACATCGCCTTCTGTTCGCTGGCCATTTCGAGCTCCTTGCCTACTTGCAACCCATACCGTGTAGGGGTATATAAGACTCATGCGGAAAGACATCAAGGTATCCTGTCAGAAACGCCTTGGCCGGATCGAGGGCCAGGTGCGCGGCCTCTCCAAAATGGTGGACGAGGAGCGCTACTGCATCGATATCGTCACGCAGATTTCGGCGGTCCGTGCCGCGCTGCGGCGGGTCGAGGAGGAAGTCCTCAAGGACCACGTCTCCCATTGCGTGGAACACGCCATCGCGAGCGGCGACAAAGTAGACCAGCGAAAGAAGATCGCCGAACTGATGGCCGTGATCGGCCGGGCGGACCGATGAGCGACACTACAAGTTCCATCTTGGCGGCGCCGATCTTCGCCGCTATGCTTCCGAGTCTTGGTGCGAAAAGGCGTTAATGTCTCTATGCTCGTCCGGTTGACCAGAACGAAGCGAACAAGGGCAGGGTGGCTGGTAGCCCTCGCCTATCTGCTTTGCGTACTGGCGCCGACAATCTCCTATGCGCTGCCGGGCGTCCATGCTCCGGCCCCGTGCCTGACGGACGAGAATCACGTTCCCGGAATGGTTCATGTCCATTTCGAGCCGCAGCATCTGCATGACGACGGCCAGATCCATGATCATGCCGCTGCGCAAGCACATTTCGGCGGCGGTGACCATTCGATGTCGATGGCATCTGATTCGCAGTCGGCTCCAGAAAAAGCTCCGCATAAATCCGGCGGGGAGTGCTGCGGGCTGATGTGCGTGACCGCTCTTCCGGCGAAGGTCGTCGACATCGTGAAGCCTTCCGCTCCGACGGCGCTTTGCGAAGTCGAAGGTTACCTGAACGTCGCCGACAAGGCTCCCCCCCGGCACTATCGCCCCCCCATTTCCTGACCTGATCAAAGCTACGCGGTGCCGTGCCTGTCGAGGGCTCGCGCGCCTGTGGTCCATCGTCAGTTCAGGAAAAGATAATGTTTGTGCAGCTTGGGGCAATTCTCGCCGCCGTCCGGTCGGTGGTGAAGAGGATATTAGGCAATAGATTTCGGGCAATCGCGGGGATGACCGCCGCGACGTTGTCGCTCGGGGGATGCATTCCGACCGTTCCGCTCGTCGGTGCGGATCCGGCCGACCCGAACGTGCCGGTCGCCGGCGTCAGCTACCGCTCCGGCATCGCGCCCTACACAAGCATGCGGCCGACCGCGCCATCCGGCTGGAAAGAACAGAACCAGCGCGTAACTCCCACGCCCAAATCCGAGCAGTAGGAGGACGCCATGACAGAAAAACTTTTCATCCGACTGCGACGCGCGATGGGCGCCACTGGGGCCAGAACGGCGCTATCGTCGCTGTCAGCCGCGCTGCTGCTCTCGGGCTGCGCAACGTTCTCTCCGGACGGCGGCATGACGGCGGTGGCCGACATCGCCGGCGGCACCATCAAGAAGGACGTGATCTCGATCCGGACCGCTGACGACGTCGTGGTCGCGAACGATGCGGTCAAGCGGCTGCTGCGCCGGACCCTGAACGTCGAAACCGCGGTCCAGGTCGCGCTCCTCAGCAACCGGGGCCTCCAGGCGGCCTACAACGAACTGGCGCTGGCGGAAGCGGACCTCGTCCAGGAGAGCCTGCCGCCCAATCCCACGTTCTCGATTTCGCGGATATCGGGCAACGGAGCCGTCGAGATCGAACGGCAGGTCGTCGGCGACATTCTGGCGCTCGCCACCCTGCCGTTCCGCTCGGAAATCGCGCGTCAGCGCTTCCGGCAGGCGCAGTTGCGGGCCGCCCTCGAGACGCTGCGGCTCGCCGCGGAAGTCAGACGGTCCTATTACCGCGCGGTCGCCGCCAACGAACTCATCGGACTTCTCGCGGACGCCAAATCCACCGCGGAATCCACGGCCCAACTAGCCCTCAAACTCGGCCAGACCGGATCGCTCAACAAGCTCGACCAGGCGCGCGAGCAGGTGTTCTATGCCGAGACCACGGCCGAACTCGGATCGATACGCCAGGAGGCGGCGAGCTCGCGGGAACGCCTCGCGCGTCTGATGGGGCTTTGGGGAAGCGACCTGGCCTTCCGGATTCCCAGCACGTTGCCGGCGTTGCCCCGGCATCCTTCGGCGCTCCCGTTGATCGAGGTCGATGCGGTCAGCCACCGCATCGACCTGCAGATCGCGCGGATCGAACTCGACGCCCTCGCGAAATCTCTCAATCTGACGGAAGCGAGCCGGTTCGTGACGCTCCTCGATGTGGCGGGGATCGACCGCAAAACGCGCGATCCCGAAAGTGCGCCCTTCCGCGAACGCGGCTTCGACATCCAGTTCCAGATTCCGATCTTCGACGGCGGCGAGGTGCGGGTCCGGCAGGCTGCCGAGACCTACAATAAGTCGTTCAACCGCCTGACCGAAAAGGCGATCAACGTACGTTCTGAGGCAAGGGACGCCTACCGCGTCTACAGGGCGACCTACGAAATCGCCGGCCAGTACCAGCGTGAAGTGCTGCCGCTGCGCAAGATCATCACCGAAGAGATGCAGCTACGCTTCTCGAGCATGCAGATCGACGTTTTCGCGCTACTGACCGAGGCGCGCCAGCGCATCGCATCGCTGCGCGCCGGAATCGAGGCCAAGCGAGACTTCTGGTTCGCCCAGTCCGACCTTCAGACGGTCGTCAACGGCGGCGGCTCCGGAGAGTCCCAGAACCAACCCCGTCAGACCACCACCGCCCAGGCCGGCGGGGGCGGCGGCCATTAAGGAGACAATCATGCTATCGCGTAGAGGATTCATCGGAACGGCCGCGCTGATAAGCGCGAGCGCGGTGAGCGGCCGGGTGCAGGCGGCCAACATTCCGGAAGCGCCCTTCATGGAAAAGGCGGTAATGCAGCCGCCGCTGCATCCGACGTCCGGTCCGGACTATCGGCCGGTCGTGACGTTGAACGGATGGTCGCTGCCGTGGCGGATGAACGGGGACTGGAAGGAATTCCATCTCGTCGCCGAACCGGTCGTGCGCGAGTTCGCTGAGGGCATGAAGGCCTACTTGTGGGGATACAACGGGCAATCGCCCGGTCCGACCATCGAGGCGGTCGAAGGCGACAAGGTCCGGATCTTCGTCACCAACAAGCTGCCCGAGCATACCACCGTGCACTGGCACGGCATGATCGTACCGAACGGCATGGACGGGGTGGGCGGCCTCAACCAGCCTCACATCAAACCCGGCAAGACCTTCGTCTACGAATTCCAGATCAAGACGAGCGGGACGTTCATGTACCACCCGCACTCGGACGAGATGGTGCAGATGGCGATGGGCATGATGGGCATGTTCATTGTCCACCCCCGGGACCAGACCTTCCGGCCCGTCGACCGCGACTTCGTCTTCATCATGAGCACGTATCTCATCGACCCCGGCACCTACCTGCCGAAGGTCAACGAGATGACCGACTTCAACATGTGGACGTGGAACAGCCGCGTGTTTCCCGGCATCGATCCGCTGCCCGTCCGCCTGGGTGACAAGGTACGGGTGCGCATCGGAAATCTCACGATGACAAACCATCCGATCCATCTGCACGGGCACAGCTTCGCGGTGACCTGCACCGACGGCGGCTGGGTGCCAGAAAGCGCGCAGTTGCCGGAGACGACGACCGACGTTCCCGTCGGAGCGGTCCGCGCCTTCGACGTGCTCGCGGACAATCCCGGCGACTGGGCATTCCACTGCCACAAGTCGCACCACACCATGAACTCGATGGGGCACGACATGCGCAACATGATCGGTGTGTCGAAGAAGGATCTCGCCAAGGCTGTCGGCAAGCTTGCTCCGGACGCGATGGTGATGGGTTCGACCGGAATGGCCATGGGCGAGATGGAGATGCCGATGCCGGACAACACGCTCATGATGATGTCGGGCTCCGGTCAGTTCGGCCCCATCGAAATGGGCGGCATGTTCTCCGTGATGAAGATCCGGGAAGGAATGGCCCGCGACGATTACAAGGACCCGGGCCCCTACAAAAATCCGCAAGGCACGGTCGCATACGAAGTCGATGCGCCCGCCTCAGCGGCTCCCCGCCAGAACGGCGGCAAGGAGGAAGGCGGGACGACGCAAATGAAGGGCATGAAAGGAATGAAAGGCATGAAGGGCATGTGATCCGGACGCCTTTTCGAACTCAACATCAGACAGGAGAAGACTAATGAAGACCATCAATCAAGCCGTCGCTTCGGCATTCGCGGGTTTACTGCTGGCAGGCGGTACCGCCGTTTGGGCGGGCGAGGGTCCGGCCGGCCACAGCCACAGCCACGACGAGACGTTCTCCGCCGGCGAGCCCGGCGATGCCAAGAAGCCCGCCCGGATCGTCCAGGTGACCATGGGCGAGACGGGCGGGAAGATGATGTTCATGCCCGCAAAACTGGAGATCAAGACGGGCGAGCAGGTCAAGTTCATGCTCCGCAACAATGGCGAACTCGACCATGAATTCATCCTCGCGACGACCGCCGAAAATCTCAAGCATGCGGAGGCCATGAAGAAGAATCCGGACATGGAGCACGACGACCCGAACGGCAAGCGGCTTGCCCCCAAGAAGACCGACGAGATCGTCTGGAAGTTCAGCAAGCCCGGAGAGTTCGAATATTCGTGCCTAATCCCGGGTCATCGCGAAGCCGGCATGGTCGGCACGATCGTCGTCAAGTGATCCCGACAAAGCCAAGGAAAACATCATGAAGAACAAACTTCCAGCAGCGGTTTTCGCCGTCGTTCTAGCGACAATTTCGACCGCGGCGTTCGCCCAGAACGCAATGGTCAACGGCGAGGTGAAGAAGATCGACGAGACCGCCGGCAAGATCACGTTGAAGCACGGCCCCATCAAGAACCTCGATATGGACGAAGACGGCATGACCATGGTCTTCCGGGTGCAGGATCCGGGGATGCTCAAGCAGGTCAAGGTCGGCGACAAGGTCCAGTTCGAAGCCGAACGGGCGACCGCCGGCATCACGATCACGAAGATGCAGAAGGGCAAGTAACCCCGGAACGGCCGGTGCCGCCGCGCTGCGTGAGCCGGCGGCACCGGGTCGAGAAGCGGATCTTGGAGGAAAGGATGGAGGCGTCGTTGCGCCAGGCTGACGGAGTTGCGGCCGAACGGCCGCTCGCTTTCGATCGCAAGAGCGGAAGGCTGAGCGGCGCCGGCGTGATCGACCGCGTCGCGGTGCTGGCCCTTCAGGCCGGATCCGTCATCACGCGACCTTACGGACATCGCGGCTACAGGCACGGTTGCAAGGCGGTCGCGACCGTCGTTGCCGATCGCGACATCATCGTCCGGTTGAACGAGGATGCCGACTTCGCCATCCCGTTCTGCGACGGATACTGGAGCAGAATGCTTAATCCGAGATACGATTATGAAGAGGAAATCGAAGCCTTCTTAAGGTGCGCGGCAGACCTCAGGTACTCCTTCGTCGACTGCGGGGCGAACTTCGGTTACTGGTCCGTGCTGGCGTCCAGCCGGCCTTTCGGCAGGCAGCCCACGCTCGCCATCGAATCGTCTCCGGAAAACGCGAAACGGCTTGGCGCGAACGCGCTCCTAAACGGCGACCGTTTCCGATGGCTCAACGCCGCGGTCGGTGGACAGGCGGCCGGTTTTGTGAGGATCACGGGCGCAAGGCATGAAGCCTTGGAGACCCTCAGGCTGACCGAAAACGAGCCGGACGCCGTACCTGTCGTTTCGCTGGACAGCCTGGTTGCGGGCGGGCTCGTCGATGCATCGCTTCCGGTGGTGGTCAAGCTCGATGTGGAAGGCGTGGAAATCGAAGCGCTGACCGGCGCGGAACGGCTGATGCACCGCGATTGCGTGGTCATCTGCGAGGAGCACGGATCCGACACGACGCATGGCATCACGCGTCACCTCCTCGAAGAGATGTCGCTCAGAGTATTTGTGTTCGATCCCAGGGCGTGCCGGTTCAACCGTCTCGACGGAATCAAGCGGCTGGATTCGATCAAGAGGCATCCGTGGGTCGGCTACAATGTCTTCGCTACCTCCAGCGCATTGTGGGAAGAGCGACTGCTCGCTGCGACGTGGAGGTACCGATGATCGGTTCGAGCCAGCGCGCATCGCCGCCGCAGCACGATAGGCTTAGCAAATACCCAGGCTGTCCGGAGAGTGCTTTTCCGCCCGCCGCGGCGACATGCCGTTGCGTGAAATTGCAGGAGGTCTGCCGCGCACGTCGGCCATGAATCCGGTTTTTTAGAAAATGCTCAGTCCGGCGAGGTCCTGTCGACAGCGCGTGCTCGTGCTTGAGCAAACGCTCGTCGCCAAAGCCGGAAATGTCGTCGCCACATCCGCGGAACAACAATATGTGCCGGCCGTTTGCGAATGTGTTTTCAAACAATGGAGAATGAGATGACACGAAACATCCTGAAGATTTCGGCCGCGTCTGTCGCGGTGCTGTTTGCGCTATCGATGCCTTCGTACGCCGACGACGCCGGTCCGGCCTACACAAAGTCCATGGAAAAAATGAATGCCGACATGAAGAAGGGAATGGATCCCGACCCTACGAAGGCGTGGGCGAAGATGATGGTCGCTCACCATCAGGGCGCGATCGAGATGTCGCAGACGGTGCTGAAGGAGACTAAAGACCCGATGATCCGCGAAATGGCCGAGAAGACGGTCAAGGATCAGACCAAAGAGCAGGCCATGCTCAAGGACTGGATCGGCAAGCACGGCGGCTGAACAGCCTGAACACCTGACCGCGAGGACTTCATGATCGCACTTCCCTACGATTATTTTCTGATCGCATGGTTCGTCCTCGCGGCGGGCTCTACGGCCTACGTCGCGTTCGACCAGTTCAACGGCAATCCCGAGCCGACGGTGATGAAGTGGGGTTTCATCCTGGTCACCCTCTACATGGGCCCGTTCGGATTGCTGCTCTACGTGCTCGCGGACAAGGAGCCCCGTCCAGGGGAGCATGAGCACTTCACATCGCCCCTCTGGAAGCAGGGCGTCGGGAGCACTATTCACTGCGTTGCGGGGGATGCCACCGGCATCATTCTGGCGGCGACCGTGACGGCACTGCTGGGCCTTCCGATGTGGATCGACCTTATCGTCGAATACATTGCCGGTTTCTCGTTCGGTCTGTTCATTTTCCAGTCCCTCTTCATGAAGAAGATGATGGGCGGCACCTATTGGGAAAATGTCCGCAAGAGCTTCATGCCGGAATTCATCAGCATGAACGCGATGATGGCGGGAATGGCGCCGACGATGAGCCTGCTGATGATGGGCCGCGACATGCGCGCCATGGATCCGCTCGAATTCGTCTTCTGGGGCGTGATGTCTCTCGGTGTCATGGTCGGATTCACGACGGCCTATCCGTTCAACGTCTGGATGGTGAAGAAGAAGGTCAAGCACGGCCTGATGACCGAACGGCCGGAGGCAGCCGGCCAACAACGCGACATGTCCGGAATGAAGTCCGAGACGGGTCAAATGTCGGATGAGCAGATGAGCCACATGGAGGGACATGGGGGACAACAGAAAGCAAAAAAGTCGGGCGACCGCGAAGCGTCCCCTGGCGGGGGCCATCAGATGGGCGGCGACGCGACGACTCCACAGTTGGCGGCGCTCGCCGGCGTGACGTCGTTCCTTCTGATCTCCGGAATGGTGATACCGGGGTTTTCCGTCAACCTCGGTCTCAGCGCCCGCGACGTCGACGGCTCCATCATGCCGCCGGGGATGATCAACACCTTCGATCTGCCCGGCGAGGCGATGAAGGACATGGCCGCCGTGAAGCCGCGTCAAGTCGCCTACGTGGCGGCGCCCGACGCGAGGGGCGACAAGGTCCTTGCGCCGCGCATCGAGAACGGGGTCAAGGTCTTCGACATCAAGGCCGAGATCATCCGATGGAACATCCTTCCGGACGTGGCGGTCGAGGCCTACGCGTACAATCGTCAGGTCCCGGGACCGCGGCTGCAGGTGACGGAGGGGGATCATGTCCGCATCAACTTCCGTAATGCGCTTCCGGAGAGCACCACGGTTCATTGGCACGGACTGATCGTCCCGAATGAGATGGACGGGCCAGCCAACGTCACCCAAGACCCGGTGCCGCCGGGCGGCTCCTACACCTACGAATTCGACGTGGGCCAGAGCGGCACGTACTTCTACCACAGCCACGATCATCCGGACCGCCAGCAGGCGCTCGGGCTCTACGGGGCGCTGCTGATCGCGCCGAAGGATCCCTCGGCCGAGGTGAAGGCCGACCTTGATTACACGATTCAGCTACAGGAGTGGCTGAAGCGCGAATGGCTGACGTATCCAGCGATGCTGATGGAAGGGGCGCTACCGAACTACTTCACCATCAACGGCAAGGCCTATCCGTCGACCGACACCGTCGCCATGAAGGTCGGGCAGACCATCAAGCTCCGCTTCATCGGCACGAACAACAACTTCGTGCATCCCATGCATGTGCACGGCGGACCGTTCGAAGTCGTCGCCGTGGACGGGGTGAACCTCAAGGAAAGCGCGCGATACCAGGCGGACACGGTCAACGTCGCTCCCGGACAGCGCTACGACGTGGTCTGGACGGCGCGGAAGCCGGGCAAATGGCTGGTGCACTGCCACATCCCGCATCACACGGCCAACAACAACGTTGAGCAGCACGGCGGCGGCGGCCTGATGCTTGTCCTAAACGTCCAGTAGGGCCGGCGGAAAACAAAGGAGAGAATGAGATGAAGACGAGCAAGGAGATGCAGGCGTGCATCGACGAATGCCTGCGCTGCTACCAGATGTGTCTCGGGACGGCGATGACCCACTGCCTGGAAATGGGCGGCGAACATGTGGAGCCGCCGCACTTCAGGCTGATGATGGCCTGCTCCGAAATGTGCCGCACCGCGGCGCACTTCATGCTTCTCAACTCGCCTCACCATGCGCACGTCTGCGAGGAGTGCGCCGAGATCTGCGCCGAATGCGCTAAGGACTGCGAGCGCGTCGGCGGGATGGACGACTGCGTGAGGGCATGTACGCGTTGTGCCGAAAGTTGCCGGGCGATGGCAGGCTAATCGATGCCGTCTTTACAGCCGGTCAGAATATCGCCGCCTGACGAACCGTCGACAACAGTGGCTTCGTCGGAGCCAGCATCGTCGGACAATGTCAAGAGTTCAATGCCAGCTTCCAAGGCCGTTTCGCCGCGAGGGCGGGATCTGCGTCTCGACCTATTTCGCGGTCTCGCGAACTGGGCGATATTTCTCGACCATATCCCCAACAACTCGATCGCTTGGCTGACGACGAGAAACTACGGTTTCAGCGACGCCGCCGACATCTTCGTCTTCATCTCCGGCTACACGGCGGCGTTCGTGTACGCTCGAAAGATATCCGCACAAGGAATGCTCGCCGGAACGGCTCTGCTGATGCGGCGCGTTTGGCAGCTATACGTCGCCCACGTCCTGCTGTTCGTCTTCTACGCCGCGGCGATCGGCTACGTGGCACAGCGCTACGGGCATTCGCACCTTCTCGACGAATTCAATGTCGCCGGCCTGATCGAGCAGCCGGTCGCCACGCTTACGCAAGGGTTGATGCTGAAGTTCAAGCCGTTGAACCTGGATGTCCTTCCTCTCTACATCGTTCTGATGGCCGGTTTCCCGCCGCTGCTGATCGCCATGATGCGGTGGCCGAATGCGGCGTTGGCGGCTTCGATCTCGGTCTACCTGTCTGCGCGTCTATTCGGTTGGAATTTCTCGGCATATCCTTCCGGCGACTGGTACTTCAATCCGTTCGCCTGGCAGCTTCTGTTCACGCTGGGTGCATGGGCGGCCCTGGGCGGTCGCACGCGCATGCAGGTACTGGCGCGGTCCCGTGCCGTCCTTGCAGCGAGCATCGCTTTCGTCGTCTTTGCCGCTGTCGTGACGCTCGCTGACCGTCTCGGGACGACAGCGTTTCTGCCGACCGGCATGCTCGAATGGTTCGTCCCGAACGACAAGACGAACCTCGCGCCTTACCGGGTGCTGCACTTCCTTGCGGTGGCCGTCATCGTGGTCCGTCTGGTTCCGTCCGATTGGAGCGGGCTGCGATCCGCGGCGCTGCAGCCGTTGATCGTCTGCGGCCAGCGGTCCCTCGAAGTGTTCTGCGTCGGTATCTTTCTGTCGTTCGTCGGCCACTTCATCCTTGAAATGTATTCGGATGGGTTGGCCGCTCAAGTCGCGGTCAGCGCGGGCGGCTTGGCGCTCATGACGTGCGTCGCTTTCTACCGGAACTGGTCGCGTTCGCTGGACCGGCCACCGTCATCCGCAAAACGAACCGCCGTACTTGACGTCCGTCGGCGAGAACCTTCAACAGACCAAAAGGTGGATGCTAAATGACGAGACGGTTGGGTGTTGCGGTCCTCGCTGCGTTGGCTCTATTTGGCGGAATTCTATTCTACGTGGGCTACGGCTTCTACGATGTCGGCGCGGACACGCCGCATTGGGAAATCACCCGAAGAGTGATGGAGACCGTTCGTAACCGCTCCATCGCAGTACGCGCCAGCAGGATCGAGCTACCCGACCTCCAGGACGAACAGCTTGTTCTCAAGGGAGCAGGGCAATATGCGGCAATGTGCGTCAATTGCCACCTTGCGCCCGAGCAATCGGATTCGGAAATCCGGCCTGGCCTTTACCCGAAGCCGCCCAATCTTTCCGAGCAGCGTTTCGATCCCAAGACCGTGTTCTGGGTCACGAAACATGGGTTGAAAATGAGCGGCATGCCGGCGTGGGGTCTCGGACATGACGATGCGACCATCTGGAGCATCGTCGCATTCGTCACCAAGCTGCCCGGCCTATCCGCCGAGCACTACAAGGACATGGTCGCGAGGGCGCCTCCGGACGAAGAGATGGAGTCCATGGACAAGGGGGACGGCAAGAAGCCGGAAAAAAATGGCGAGAAGCCCGGGGCCGGGATGCCGATGCAAACCGAGCAAAAGGGTGAACACAAACACTGAGCCGACAGCGGCCTATCGTCGGCCGAAGACAGGTGGAGGATGTGGATGGAAGACGACAACAGGTCTGCGCCGCGTCACAAAGTCCTGAAGGCCGCGATGATTTCCTTCGGGGGAGGGGCCATTAGCTGTACCGTCCGGAACCTTTCGGACAGTGGTGCCTCGCTCGAAGTGGCGTCGCCGATCGGAATTCCAGATTCCGTGGTCCTTGAGCTCGAAGGCGGCGGCCGCCGATGCCGGGTGGTCTGGCGGAAGGAGAAGCGGATCGGCGTCCGGTTTGTAGACCGGAAGGACAAGCCCGAAGTGTCGTCTTAGCTGTGCGGAAAGGGACAAGTCCGGTATATTGGTTGAGCTTGAACGAGAGTTCGGGTACCGGGCGCGAGGCCAAATGGCCTGCCGCCGAAGTTAGAACGGGTGGTTTAGCGAATGGAGCAGGCTTGGGTCGGAGATCTTATACAGCATTGGAGGAATGACGAGGGGGGGACGTACCGGACGTGGTTTCTGTGGGACGCGCGGATCAAAAATTTCCGATCTATCAGGCGCGGACTTCAGGAGGTGATCGCCGAGATCAAGGCTGACACGTTCGGAAACGCCTATCGCGGCTCATCGCTCGAAACGGTGCTGGATTCGATCGCCGAGCAGCGGCAGGTCTTCAAGGGCGCCGACCATGCATTCATGTGGAAACCGAAGCTCCGTATCCCGGACATCTACGAAAATCGGCCTAACCAGGTGGCCTTCGGGAATTTCCTCGATACCTGTCTTTGCTGCAATACCGAGGAACACGTGATCGAAGCGATCCAGAAGCTCGACCGGGTGACCATCAAGGGGCTCGGTCCCGCAGCCGCAAATCTGCTGTATTTCCTGCATCCGACGATCGCGCCGCCGTTCAACACCGCCATCGTGAGAGGATACAATGCCCTGACGGGAGCGGACGTGAAATTGGGCCGTTGGGAGCAGTATCTCGCCATGCGCCGAGGAGTCCTGGCGCTGAACTCGCAGTATCGGAATCTGCTTTCCAACGATCTCGGAGCCGCGGCGGCGTTCCTGTTCGAGGTCGGCACCGGACGCTATCCGCTTCCGGAACGCGAAGAAGACGGCTCCCTCGATCGCTGGAGGTCCGATCTCGATCAGGTCCGCGCGGATTCCGCAGCGTCTTCGAAAGCGGTGGCAGCAGCCCGTGAGGCGGACCATACCCATACCGAGATCCAAGGGTGGCTGCGGGACTTGGGTTTAGCCCTTGGATTCCAGGTGTGGATAGCCTCGAACGACGGAGCGCGATCCTACAAGGATGGGCGGCTGGCGGACGGCTGTCTCGACCGCTTGCCCGCGGCCTTGGCCGAGGCCGGCGCTGCGGACGCCATTCGTCTCATTGACGTGCTCTGGATCGAACAAGGCGGCGATGTGGCTGCCGCTTTCGAAGTCGAACACACCACCAGCATCTATTCCGGCATCGTCCGGATGCTCGACCTTGCGCTGGGCATCGATGGTGCCGCAGCGCGCAACTTCTTCCTCGTGGCTCCGGACGACCGCGAGGGCGAAGTTAGAGCGCAGTTTGCCAGGCCGGCGTTCTCACGGGTCGCCGAACTCAACCTTCGTTATCTGCCATACAGCGAGTTGCGGGACCACCGCGACGCCATTGCCCGCTTTGGAAACGGCATCAAGGGAATCCTGGCGATTGCTCGGCTGATCAGGCCGATCATGTCGACCGCGCAAGACGCCACCGGCAATGTTTCAGGCTGCTGACTCTTGCCGACCGCAAGCTACGACACTCTGTCCTTGGCAATGCCGGCGGGATTCGAACGCGCGCGCTTCGATCCGACCTTAAGCGGCCAGCCCGCGGCCCGCGACGACGTCACTGCACCCGACTAACTCGGGCAAAGGCGCGACCGATACGCCTGTGGGCCCGCCGCGACCTCGGTGGGAGGCTTTCCGATGCAGGCGAGGGTGCGCCCGGCAAATCCCGGACGCTTTGCGAAACCGGGGGCTCCTGGGGCCCACAGCCCTCGGGAGGGAGCAACA
Organism: Bradyrhizobium sp. 2TAF24; assembly: GCF_052115025.1. Lineage (NCBI taxonomy): Bacteria > Pseudomonadati > Pseudomonadota > Alphaproteobacteria > Hyphomicrobiales > Nitrobacteraceae > Bradyrhizobium > Bradyrhizobium sp. 2TAF24. Next base: position 103,263 of record NZ_JBFRFW010000018.1, read on the forward strand.
GGGACCGCTAGAGACGCCCCCGAACAAAGACTATTTCGGTTTCGGCCCGGTTGCGCGTTCCCGTCGGCAATCGTCGATCTCGTCGACGAGACGGCGCGCAAGAGGATGAAGACCGACGCCGTGGGTTGGCTCGCCGGCAAACTTCGTCAGCCGCGCTGACAACGGTCCGGACACAACCGCCCTCGGTTTTGCTTCAGGAGGCCATCGCGCTTCTCACCGGAGATCCAGAAACCTGATATCGCGGACGATTCAGTCGGGGACGGTTCCTAGCTTGTTCAGATCGTCGACGCTCTGCGAATTCTTGAGGAGCCCACCTACCTGTTCGTAGGACCTGGTCACCTCGCTCAATCGGCTCATCTCCTGGACGTTCTGGACATTGGATTTCTCCAAAGCGCCGACCGACAGTTTCACGGACCCCGTCGGAATATCGAGGGCAGGAGTCTGGCTCTGAAATAGGTTAGACCCCACCGCTTGAAGAGGGCCGTCGAACCGAACGAGGCGAAGGCTGCCGAGAATCCGTTGCCGGGAACTGATGGTGCCGTCGGCGGCGATCGTCAATGAGCGCTCTTCGGGTGCGATCGTGATCGGACCAGTCCGGGAAAGGATCGGCTGGCCTTCCATAGTGACCAAGCGTCCGGTGGCATCGGTGGTAAGCGCGCCGGCCCGCGTGTAGCGCTCTCCCTGCGGCGTCTGGACGGCAAAATAGCCGTCTCCGACGATGGCTACGTCGAGAGGATTTCCGGTGAGTTGAATGGGGCCCCCGGAGACGTCCGGATACTGGAATCCGGCATTCACCAACGAGACCGGGCGCTCCCTTTTTCCGTCGGCTTCGCCCTCCTTCGCCGGCGAGAGATATTCCTGAAAGGAAAGCTGGCGCGCACGAAAGCCGGTCGTGTCAGCGTTGGCGACGTTGTTGGCAACGTTGTCGAGCCTGCGTTCCAGCGCGATCAGTCTCGACAGATGAATAATCGTGGTCTCGCCCATGCGATCGCCGAATCAGCCGGTTCAGTTGGACCGAGTGTAGCAGATTTCCGAATCCCAGCCCTCTGGAGTGTTCGGACACTACGGGGCTTGCGCCGCGCGAGAGGAGCAAACGCAACCAGATGACGAGGGCAGCGAAAGAATGCTTTGCGGCTTACATCGTTCGAAGACGCAGCTTGCCGAGCCACCAGGAAAACGAATACTCATAGACCGGCTTGGATGGCCACGCGCAAAAGAGTCAATTGGTGGGCATGCTGATTTGCGCGACCATCCGCAAGAATTGGTTATGCGAAGTCTCAGCCATGAAGGGCAACGCGATCATAAAAGTAACGAATGTCGCAAGGATCTTGGGGGTTTGAATGAGCGTCTGCTCTTGGATTTGCGTAAGGGCCTGGAACAGCGAGACGGCGACGCCAACGACGGTACCGACGATCAACAAGGGTGCCGAAATCACGACAACCGTGATGATGGCATCGTGCGCAGCGCTCATCACTTCGAGACCGTTCATGAAGAATCTCCCTGCTGCAATATGGTCTTTTGCATCTGCGATGGTTAACAACTGGTTAATGGCCATCCTTTGCAGAGGGGTCACCGCCAGCCTCAAATAAAGCAAGCTGCTCGCGGCATGAGGCCGATGGCCGGCCGACTGTTTCCGAGGGCGAAAGGGACGCTGATCACGCGGATTTGGGCCCGCGGTCGCGAAGACCTAGATATGATCCTTGCTGAACGTCAGGGGATGTCCAGAAGATGTACAAATTAAGCACAGTGACTCGGCGAAGTGCGCTCGCGATCTTCGCAGCGGGACTGGTTGCGCGGGGGTATCCCGCCTCGGCGCAGACGCCAGCCATCCTCGTTCACAAGGATCCGAATTGCGGATGCTGCACGGGTTGGGTGCAACACCTCAAGAACGCTGGATTCACCGTCACTGTCCAGGAGACGGCGCAGCTTCCGGCAGTCCGGAAGCGCCTCGGCGTGCCGGGCGACCTTGCAGCGTGCCACACTGCGGAAATCGGGGGGTACGTCATCGAAGGCCATGTACCCGCTTTGGCCTTGCGACATTTGTTGGAGAAACGGCCAACCGCCATCGGACTTGCGGTTCCAGGCATGCCGGCGGGATCGCCGGGAATGGAGGGCGGACCCGCCCGGAAGTACGACGTGGTCCTTTTCGGGGCCACCGGCCGGCGGTCATTCATGCAGTTTATCGGCTCTGAAATCGCTAGTTGAAGCGCTTCTTCGGTTAACCGATAACCCTCATTTGGCCTGGAAACGCCTCTGGCGAAGATGTGAAGGGATAGTCCTTCTCAAGTTCCCTATCCCGTGGGATGGTAGGCAATGAATCTTCGCCGACTCATCGGTCGTTTGCTGGCGGTCTTCGTGATCGTAGGGCTCGTCTTTGCGCCGCTGGTAACACCGGCGGCGGCAAAGCGTCTGGCTGCCGCTGAGATGACCGATATGGCCGCGCTGTCCGGCGACATGCCGTGCTGCCCGGACGGCCAGAAGAGCAATAACTGCCAGGATTGTCCGCTTGTCGCGATGTGCATGCTGACTATCGCCCAGGCTGAGCCGTCCTCGACAAACGCTATCCAGGTTTCCTTCCAGACTCGCAGGCTGTCTTTCGCCCTCGACGACTTGATCGCGGACGGCCTCATGGGTTCCCCTCTGGATCATCCTCCTCGAATCTCGATCTGATCGGCGTCACCACGCCGTCTGCCGCTGCGCGGTCCTTGGGTCGCGCGGATAAAGCATGCCGCCGTTCGGCGGCACATCAGGACATCGAGGATCTGCAAAATGAAGAATTACAACTACGCGCGTGCGCTCCAGGCGGTGCTAATCGGCATTGCAATGACCGGTTCGGCCACGCTCGCCCGCGCCGACATCAAGGACTATGAATTCCAACTCATCGACAAGGCAGTCAAGAAGGGGGATGCGACCATCTCGGTCCGCCTGATCCACAAGCCCGATGGCAAGCCCGTTCCCGATGCGGTGATCTTCGCCAAGAGATTGGATATGGCGCCGGACGGCATGGAGACGATGAAGACCTCGATCGAGGCGATGCCGAGCACGGAGCCGGGCGTCTACAAGTTCAAGGCGGCCATAACGATGGAGGGCGGCTGGCAATTGTCCCTCGGCGCCAAGGTTCAGGGTGAAACCGGGACGGTCGAAAGCAAGCTCGTCCTCAAGGCCACGCCGTGATTCGCTCAGCCGGAATCACTCGCTTCGCTGCAATCGGAGCAACCATAGCTATGCTGTGGTTGTCCCCGGCTATGGCCGCCGACCAGATATTGCCGGGAACGACCGCCGAAAGCGTCGTCGCGGTCGCGAAACGCCTCAACCCGACGGTGGCGGCGGCCGCGCTCGAGTTCGATGCCGCGGTCCACAAGATCGGGACAGCAGGCGTATTGGCTGACCCGACCCTCATTCTCGAAGCCTGGGACGTAAACCGGCAGGGCGTGGGACAGCGCCGCATAGGCATCGACCAGGAGATCAAGCTTTGGGGCAAATACGGCCTCGAGCGCAATGTCGCCCAGGCCGACGCCGATGCAGCAAAATTCCAGGGTCGTGCCACCGTGACCGAACTCATCGCGCAGGTCATTGCAGCGCATGGCGAATACAATGCCGCGTATGAAGCCGTTGGAGTCGCCACCGAAATCAAGCGGCGGTACGACGAGAAGCTCGGATTGTTGCGTTCGCGATACGGCACGACATCGGTCGACCGGCAGGACGTCATCAAGGCCGAGATCGAAGCGGCTACCGCCGACGGCGACGTCGTCCGCCGACAAGGCGAACAGAAGGCAGCGGCGGCCAGGCTGAATGCCCTGATCGGCCGTCCGTCCCTGGCGCCCTTGGCTCCGCCGACCGGCTTTCGAGCAATCAAGGCAATCAGCCTCGCGCAGGTTCAGGCACTCGCGCGCTCTGCTAACCCGATGCTGGCGCTGGCCGGAGCACAGAGCAATTCCGCGGCCCAGACCAAATCCCTTACCGACCTCAACTACTATCCCGACGTCACGCTCGGCGCGAAATACGTGCAGCGGCCCGGGACCGAGGATACCGGCGAGTTCATGCTCGGCGTCAAGCTGCCGCTGCACTATGAAGTCAAGGACGCCGAACAGCGGGCGGCGGGCGCGCGTCTCGGCGCCGCGCAAGCCCGCAGCGAGGCGCTGCGGCTGCGGGTCGACGGACAGATCGCCGACGCATGGTTCAGCGTCGATGCGCTGCGGAAGGTCGTGCAGATCTACGCGTCGCGCCAATTGCCGCCTGCACGATCATCCCTCGACAATGCGCGGAACGGTTTCCAGGCCGGCACGTCCGATCTTTCCTCGGTCTTCGAGGCGGAGCGCAGGCTTCGCGCTGTCCAGCTCGACCTGCTGAAGCTCAAGGTAGAACTTCAAACGAAATACGCCGAAATGGAACGTCTGGCCGGAGGTTCGCTATGAGACGGCCAGTAGGTGCTTTGTTAGCCTTTACGGCGATCCTGGCCGCCGGAGTGGTCGGATTGGCCGTCGGACGTTCGAGCGCTCCGCTTCCAGGATGGCTGTCCGCCGTACTTCCCGCAGCGGCAAAGCCAAGTTCCGCTCAATTGGCTGCGACAGGACCGATCGTCTACTACCGTGATCCGGACGGCGCGCCCGATTATTCCATGACGCCGAAGAAGACGCCGTCGGGCAAGGAATATTCAGCGGTCCGCGCCAGCGAAGATGTGAGCTTCGAGGAGCACGCTCCGGAAGCCATGACTGCGAAGGGCGGCGAACGCGGGCGGATCAAATTCTATCGTAACCCTATGGGCCTTCCGGACACGTCGCCGACGCCGAAAAAGGATTCGATGGGGATGGATTATCTCCCCGTATATGAGGGCGAACAAGACGACAACTCATCGGTCAAAGTGAGCGCGGGCAAGCTGCAGAAGGCAGGTGTCCAGACCGAGGTCGCGGAGCGCCGCACCTTGAATACGATGGTCCGGGCACCGGGTACGGTACAGCAGGACGAGCGGCGCGTGTCCGTCGTCTCGCTCAGGTTCGAGGGCTTCATCGACACCGTCGACAACGTCACGACCGGCATGCACGTCCGCAAGGGCCAGCCGTTGATGCGCATCTACGGCCCGAACCTGTCGAGCGCCGCCGCCGAATATCTCTCGGCCCTTAACGCCCGTCCGGAAGCCGGCATCAGCGGCCAGGCCCTGAAAGGGGCGCGTCGCCGCCTCGAAAACCTCGGTGCGCCCGATGGGTTTATTGCCGACATCGAGCGGACGCGCGAGGTCCCGGTCTACCTGAACTGGCCTGCGCCGCAGGACGGGGAGATCGTGGAGCGGACGGCCGTCAACGGGATGCGTGCAGCGCCTGGAGACGTGCTTTTCAGGATCGTCGACCATGATGTCGTCTGGGTGATGGTCGACGTTGCCGAACGCGATCTTGCGCTCATCGAAGTCGGACAAACCGCCACCGTGCGTCTGCGCGCCTATCCGAACCGTCCGTTCACGGGGAAAATCACTGTGATCTATCCGCACCTGAAACCGGAAACGCGGACGGCGCGGATAAGAATCGAACTGTCCAATCCGGAAGACGTGCTGCGGCCCGACATGTACGCCGACGTGGAAATCGCCACGGGGACGGACGCACCCGTCGTGACAGTCTCCAGCAGCGCGGTCATCGACAGCGGCGAGCGGCAGCTTGTGCTTCTCGACAAGGGCGAGGGCCGTTTCGAACCGCGCGCGGTCAAGCTGGGGCGGCGCGGCGGCGGCCTGACCGAGATCAAGGAAGGGCTCGCCGAAAACGACAAAGTCGTCTCTTCCGCCAACTTCCTGATCGATGCCGAAAGCAATCTCAAGGCAGCGCTCAAGGGCCTCGACACCGGAGAGAAATCACAATGATCGCGCGGCTCATCGATTGGTCGGCCCGGAACCTGATGCTCGTTTTCATCGGCGCAGTCTTCGCTGTTGCGGCCGGGGTCTATGCCCTGCAGCGCTCGGCTCTCGATGCGATCCCCGACCTCTCCGACACTCAGGTCATCGTCTACACCGAGTACAAAGGTCAGGCGCCCCAGGTCATCGAGGACCAGGTCACCTATCCCTTGACGACGGCCATGCTCACGGTGCCGAAGTCGAAGGTGGTGCGCGGGTTCTCCTTCTTCGGCGTCTCGTTCGTCTACATCATCTTCGAAGACGGCACCGACATCTACTGGGCTCGTTCGCGTGTGCTGGAATACCTCAACGCCGCGGCGCGCAAATTGCCCGCCGGCGTGACGCCGACGTTGGGGCCCGATGCGACGGGCGTCGGCTGGGTCTATCAGTACGCGCTGCAGTCCAAGGACAAATCGCTGGCCGATCTGCGATCGATCCAGGACTGGACCATCCGATACGGAATTTCCAAAGCGGAAGGCGTGGCCGAGGTCGCAAGCGTAGGCGGCTTCGTCAGGCAATACAACATTATCGTCGATCCGAACCGGTTGAGATCGCTCGACATACCGCTTGCGAAGGTGCGCGATGCGGTCCGCGGCAGCAACATGGACGTGGGCGGGCGCACCGTCGAGCTTTCCGAGTTCGAATTCGTCGTGCGGGGCAGGGGGTACGTCAAGAGCCTCTCCGACTTATCGAACATCGTGCTGAAGGTCGACAAGGGCACGCCGGTCCTGCTGAAGGATGTCGCACGGGTCGAGCTCGGCCCGGACGAACGCCGGGGCATAACCGAACTCAACGGGGAAGGCGAGGTCGCCAGCGGCATCGCCCTGCAACGCTTCGGACAGAATGCGCTCGATGTCATCGACAATGTGAAGGCGCGGCTTTCCGATATGGCGTCGGCGCTGCCAAAAGGCGTCGAGATCATCCCGGTCTACGACCGTTCGAACCTGATCCACGACGCGATCGAGACGCTCAAGCGGACGCTCACGGAAGAGAGCATCGTCGTTGCCCTGGTCTGCATCGTCTTCCTGCTGCACGTCCGCAGCGCGCTGGTCGCCATAGTCATGCTTCCGGTCGGGATCCTGATGGCGTTCGGCGCCATGAAGGTGCTGGGGATCGGGTCGAACATCATGAGCCTGGGCGGGATCGCCATTGCCATCGGCGCCATGATCGACGGCGCCATCGTCATGATCGAGAACGCCCACAAGCATCTCGAGCGCGCGCCGCCGGACAAGCCGCGCCTCGAAGTCCTGATCGAGGCGGCGAGCGAGGTCGGCCCCGCTCTGTTTTTCAGCCTGCTGATCATCACGGTGTCGTTCCTGCCGATCTTCACCATGGAATCGCAGGAAGGCCGGCTATTCAGCCCGCTGGCGTTCACCAAGACGTTCTCGATGGCTGCGGCGGCGATCCTGTCGATCACGCTGGTGCCGGCGCTCATGGTCCTGTTCGTGCGCGGCAAGATCATTCCGGAGCACAAAAATCCGATCAATCACTTCCTGATCTGGGTCTATCGGCCGCTGATCCGTGGTGTGCTGCAGGCCAAGACGCTGACGATACTTCTGGCACTCGCCGCCTTGGCCGTCAGCCTCTGGCCGGCCCGTCAACTCGGAACGGAATTCATGCCGAGCCTGAACGAAGGCACGCTGATGTACATGCCGACGACGTTGCCTGGCTTATCAGTAACCAAGGCGGCGGAAATCCTGCAGACGCAGAACAAGGTCATCAAGACCTTTCCGGAAGTCGCGTCGGTCTACGGCAAAGCGGGGCGCGCCGAGACTGCGACCGATCCTGCGCCGACCGAGATGTTCGAGACGATCGTCAATCTCAAGCCCAAGGCGCAGTGGCGTGCCGGGTTGACTGTCGACGGCCTCATCGCCGAACTAGACAAGGCGCTTCAGTTTCCGGGCGTTTCCAATGCCTGGACCATGCCGATCAAGGCCCGCACCGACATGCTCGCCACCGGGATCCGCACGCCCGTCGGTATCAAGGTGCTGGGTACCGACCTGGTCGAAATGGAGAAGCTTGCCCGCCAGATTGAAGCCGTCGTGAAAGCGGTGCCTGGCACATCGAGCGCTTACGCGGAACGCGTCATCGGAGGCTACTATCTCGATGTGGTTCCGGATCGCGAGGCGCTTGCGCGCTACGGTCTGATGGTGAGCGACGTGCAGGACACGGTCTCGTCGGCGCTCGGCGGAGAGACGATCACCACCACGGTCGAGGGTCGCGAGCGCTATGGCGTCAACCTTCGATACCCACGCGACCTGCGCAGCGACCCGCAATCGATTGCCCGGGATGTCCTGGTCGCGATGCCGAATGGGGGGACGGTCCCGCTGGGCGAGGTTGCCGCGATCAAGCTCGCGCGCGGTCCCACGTCGATCCGGACGGAGAACGGCCAACTGGCGGTCTACATCTTCGTCGACATCCGCGACCGGGATCTCGGCGGCTATGTCGCCGATGCCAAGGCAGCCGTGGCTGCAAGCGTGCAGTTTCCGCCGGGAAATTATGTCGTCTGGAGCGGCCAGTTCGAATATCTGGAGCGCGCCACCGCGCGGCTGAAGATCGTGGTGCCGGTTACGCTGCTCATCATCTTCCTGCTGCTGTATCTCAACTTCCGCCGGCTGACCGAGACATTGATCGTGATGCTGTCGCTGCCGTTCGCCCTCGTCGGCGGATTTTGGCTGATGTGGTGGCTTGGTTTCAACATGTCTGTCGCTGTCGCCGTCGGCTTCATTGCGTTGGCGGGCGTTGCGGCCGAGACCGGTGTCATCATGCTGATCTATCTCGATCATGCGATGAAGGAGATTCACGCCCAACGGCAAGCCGAAGGCAAGCCGCTCACGCGAGCGGACTTGAACGAAGCGATCATGCTCGGCGCCGTCGAGCGGGTGCGCCCTAAGATGATGACCGTTGTCGCCATCATGGCAGGCCTCATACCGATCCTGTGGAGCAGTGGCACGGGTTCCGAGGTCATGCAACGCATCGCCGTGCCAATGATCGGCGGCATGATCTCGTCGACGATCCTGACGCTCATCGTGATTCCAGCCGTTTACGCTCTGGTCAAAGGATTTCGATTGCCCCGCGCACCGAACTCGGCCGTGGGTCGGAGCAACAACGAACAGGCGAGCCCAGATGATTTACATCGCTCGCAAGCTGCGGAATGACGGAAGCGCGCACTCGTTCCTCGGCGCCAGGATGACGTGATGGACCAGTGGGACTTCAAGAAGTGGCGGAAGAAGTTGGGACTCAATCAGGTCATGGCTGGAGAGATGCTCGGGCTGAGCCGCGGCGCTGTTCAATACTGGGAAAGCGACCTCAGGCCGGTGCCGCGCGCCGTCGAGCTTGCCTGTCAGGAATTGTTGCGGCGCTGGAAGCAGCGGCCGGAGTACGGGCCCGTAACCCTGCTGTATTCCGACGGTCCAGTATCTGAGGTCGATTCCCGCCCATCCGGCGACCTGGTCCTGCGATGCGAGCCGCATCCGGACAACGAGAGTGCCTTGGGCCGCGTCGTTCGGCTGAGCGAAACCCTGAATTTGTTCATGCCGCTTATCGTGGATGACGATGGAACCGCGGTCTGGGCCGGCCCCGAATTGCTGCACGAATGCGAGGAGCGGAAAAGGCGAGATCGGCAAGCAAAGCGCATTGAGGCCTAGCCGAAGCGCTGCAGCAGGCCTTACCGACTTTTTTCGAGGCCTGTCACCTTCGGCTGTAACCAAATCCGCCGGCGCGGCGAACTAACAGAGATACGCAAGCATGGCGACCCACGAAATCGAACTCAAGGCGCTAATGCTTGCCAGCCTGGACGGCGACGCAGCCGCGCACCGCGCGCTGCTCGAGCGATTGAGCAGCCGTTTGAGGGCGTACTACAAGGGCAAGCTCGCCAGTGTGGGACGGGGTGCGGCAGAGGCGGAGGATCTCGTTCAGGAGGCGGTCTTGGCGGTCCACTTCAAGCGGCACACCTATGATCCCGCCGAGCCTCTGACGCCCTGGGTCCATGCGATCGCGCGCTACAAGTTGATCGATTTCCTGCGGCGTACCCGCACATCGCGGGCCGACGTGCCGATCGAGGAGGCCGATGCGATCATGGCGCACGACGACAATGTCGGCGCGGAGAGTGGCTACGATGTTAGGAGGCTCATGGAGCGACTACCGAAAAACATGCGGTGTTCCATCGAGGCCGTGAAGCTGGACGGCTTGAGCATCGCGGAGGCGGCAGTACGATGCGGTATCTCCGAACCGGGGGTCAAAGTGAGCATCCACCGCGGGCTCAAGGCACTGGCGACGCTGATCGCCCGGGAAACGCGGACATGAAGACTGACGAGCTTGTGGCCCTCCTGAGTACCAATCCCGAGCCGGTCGATCGCGGCTTGGTCGTTCGCACGCTTCTGATCGCGCTTGGGTCAGGTTCAATTCTGGCGCTGGGGATCACGATCTTCGGGCTGGGCGTCCGTCCGGACATGTTGACGTCCGGCGCCCTGGGTTTCGTCGTCGCAAAGGTCTCATTCGCGGTCGGGATCTCCAGCCTCGCGCTTGTCTATCTCGCAAAGCTGGCGCGCCCTGGCGGAGAACGAAAACCTCGATCGTATCTCGTTGCGGTGCCGTTTCTTGTCATCGTGGCGCTTGCAGCAATCAGCCTCGGGCTGGCGCCAAGCTCGCACTGGACCAAGATGATCATCGGAGACGAATGGCTCGAATGCCTTGTTTCCATTCCGGTCATCGCTATCGTTCCTTTCGCCGTCGCTATCTGGGCCGTTCGACAGGCGGCGCCTACGAACCTTGCTCGCACGGGTGCTTTCGCGGGGCTTGTTGCGGGCGGCGTTAGCGCGATGGCGTATGCGCTGCATTGCGCGGACGATTCCCTGCCTTTTGTAGCGGTTTGGTACGGCGGCACGATTGTGCTTTGCACCTTAGCGGGCGCAGCAATGGGGCCACGACTATTGCGTTGGTGAGCGTTTGCCGGTCACGTCAGCGTGAGCTTGTAACCGGCGAACGAAACGGTCCGAACTCATTAGTAGAAGCGCACAAGATGCGCTTCGAAGAACTGATGGAGCCGGATCATGACGAAAAAACTTCTCACGATTTCACTATTGTTGCCGCTGATAGCGGCGTCGGCATCTGCATTTGCCGGATCGACGATAACCGACAAGAGCTATTGGCCGAATGAGGCCAGGCAACGCGCACAAGGCTGGGCCGGTAGCTCGCAAGGCGATCCGAATTCCGCGTTCGCATACGACCGGATACCGTCACGCCTGCAGCCCACGACGAATCCAAACGACGGCGGAACAGCTTGGCGCTATCATGGCGGTCCCAAGTCTCGATGACGGTGCGTTAGAAACTGATGCCGGTGGCCCAGGCCGACCTCGAACCATCCAGGAGTTCGCGACCTCCTGCGCCGTCAACAAGACGAGGTGATCCATGATGAACGGTATGTCGCCCGCAATGACTTGGGGCATGGGTCTGGTCTGCGTGCTGGTCATCGTCGTTTTAGTATTGGCGGCAGCGGCGCTGGTTAAATATCTGACTTCCGGAAGCAAGGTGCGCAGTGATTGAGGAGTTCGGAGGGACCGAGTCGAATCGTGGAGGCTTTACGCCTGAACGGCGTGCGGACGGCAGGAGGCGCGGAAGGAGGGACGGGCGTCCTGCTCCCCGGACCGGATGGTCGAAAACGGGAGTGCTTGGTGGCTGTCCCGGCCGGCATGCCTAAGAGGCCGCCGCGAGCTCCGTGGGAGGGTTTGTAAGGCAGGTCAATGGAAGGGGGTAGAAGTCAAGATCGCCAAACGGGAGGTTCCCGCGGCTGGCGGGTCGCGCGCAAGATGTCTTTCGTTGCCCGCAGGCGCCGCGGGCGGAGGGACCGTTCCCCGAGGACACAAAGCGGAGGACACAAAGCGGCGAAGCCTAGCGTTAGGCGCCCGCATCCGAGATTTCGCCTTAAGGATCCCAGACCGCCAAGCTTAGGCTGGCGGTGCGACGTGTCGGAAGACGCCGGGGCGGCGGTTTCATCGCCCGTCCAGTCAACACAATCTGGTGAAAGCAAGACAGTCCGGTGAAAAGTAACGCTCGCCGAGCGGAGAACCGGAGGCGCAACCGCCTTTTCACATGAAATACGGATAGCCGAATTTGTGATAGTGTTCCAGAAACAAATTTGCTAACCAACGAACATGGGACGTCAAATCGGCCACACGATGCCAAGACCGCAAGCCACCCGCCTGAGGCGGGTGGTAATGGCGTTTCTTGCTGTCGTATATCTGATGGTTGGATTTGCCGGCGAGATTGCGTGCGCAGAGGAATCCCTTTTTACGTCCACACCGATCAGCACCAGCGCACCTTCCGATAAGGCCGACGAGGGTTCGAAAAAGACCCCGACGGTGGTCGAACATTGCTACTCCTGCGTCCCCATCACTGTGCCCGCAGCGGTGATGGTGTACGAACCGGTAAGCATATCCGCGCAAATGTCGTTTCCGAGCGACACCATTCTTGTCCTCGAAGTACGCCTGCCGGACCCGCCGCCCCCCAAATCCCTGAACTGAGCTATCAGCCCGCGCGAACTTCGCGCAATCGTCTCATTTCAGGTCACTCTTATGTCCCGTCTGCCTATTGCTGCGCGCGTCTTTTGCGCGTTTCTTGCCTATTCAGGTCCGTTGTTTGCTGCCGAGGGATCGTCTCGCACAATTTCCCTGCCGCAGGCGCTTCAGCGTGCGTTGGCTGCCAACCCGCGCCTGACGGCCGCCGAGCGAGATATTGGCATTGCCGGCGGACTCCGCATTCAGGCAGGTGCGCTTCCCAATCCAGAGGCCTCGTTCGAACTCGACAACGCTTTTGGCTCTGGTCCGTACAAGGGGGTGCGCTCGGCCGAGACCAATCTGCAGCTCAGCCAACTCGTCGAACTGGGCGGCAAGCGGGAAGCACGCGTTGCGGCCGGCGAGGCCGGTATCGGTACGGCCGTCTGGCAGCGGCGGGCGACGCGGCTGGAAGTCCTATCCGAGACGGCGATCGCCTTCATCACGATCATCAGCGCGCAGCGGCGCATCGAGATCTTCGATGAGCAGATTGCGAGCTTTGATCCGCTGATTCCTTTGCTGCAAAAACGCGTCCAGGAGGGCGCGTCCTCGCCTGCCGAGACGCAGCGGGCCCAGATCGCAGCGGACTTGTTCCGCGTCGAACGGGAACGCACCAAGACACTGCTGGCTACGGCGCGCCGCGATCTTGCCATCCTGATGGGGGACGCCAGTCCGAGGTTCGGCGAAGCCGTGGGACGGCTGGCAAGTACCGGTCAGCCGCCGCCGTTCAAGGCCGTACTGCAGGCGATCGACGCCAATCCGCAATTGGCGCGCTGGACCGCGGTCACGGCGCAGCGCAATGCCGAACTTCTTATCGCCCGACTAAAAGCCATTCCGGACCCGCGCTTTTCGGCGGGCTGGCGACACTACCAAGACACCAACGACAACGCGGTCCGCCTTGGCGTTTCGATCCCACTTCCGGTCTTCGACCAGAACACCGGCAACATCATCGCGGCACAGGAGACGCTCGCGAAGACGGATGCGGAGCGGGCGATCAACAAGCTGGTGCTGCTCAGCATCGCTGGCCGCGCCTACGACACCCTGACAGGCGCTCTGGCCGAGCTCAAGCTGCTGCGGTCGTCGGTTATTCCCAACGCCCGCAGCGCCGCCGAGACGATCCTCAGCGGCTACTCGCAGGGCCGCTTCACACTGCTCGAATTGCTCGACGTCCGCGGGTCGCTGTTGCAGGCGTTGCTGCGCGAGCAGGAGGCCTTGCAGAATTTCCATATCGCCGTGGCCACCATCGAAGGTCTCGTCGGCAATCCGTTTTCGCTCACCCGCGAGAGTTCAAGATAATGAAGGCATTCGTTCGCTATTCGGTATTCATTCTGGTCGCTTTGGCCCTTGCCTACGGCGGCTACCGGATGCTCACCCCGGCGGCCACGAAAACGACTCCAGCGGAAAAGGCCGAAAAGGAGGAGCACGCCGACAGTGTTACGTTGAGCGACGCCAAGATCGAGACCGCAGGAATCGAGCTCGCGAAGGCTTCGGCGGGCGTGCTGCGAGACAGTCTATTGCTGAACGGTATTGTGCAGCCGAACCAGGAATCGCTGGTTCAGGTCACTCCACGCTTTCCCGGCATCGTGCGCGACGTACGAAAGCGGATCGGTGATCGAGTTCAAAAAGGCGATGTCCTGGCGCTTATCGAAAGCAACCAAAGTCTGACGCAATACGAATTGAAAGCGTCGCTCGCGGGAACGGTGATCGACCGGCAGACGACGCTCGGCGAATACGTCTCAGAGCAGAAGCCGGCGTTCGTCATTGCGGACCTCTCCACTGTGTGGGTCGATTTCTCCGTCTATCGGCGCGACCTCAAACGGGTCGGCATTGGCGATCAGGTTTTGATCGATCCGGCGGACGGCGGGCCGCCTATCGATTCCAAGGTTTCGTACCTGTCGCCCGTCGGCAGCAGCGACACCCAAAGCGCGCTCGCCAGGGCCGTCGTGCCGAATTCCGAACAGCGACTAAGGCCCGGTCTCTTCGTCACCGGGCGGCTGACGTTGTCCGAAAAAACCGTGAGCGTCGCAGTGAAGGCCTCCGCCCTGCAGACCTGGGAGAACCGCACGGTCGTCTTCGTCCGCAACGGCGGGAAATTCGAAGCGCGGGACGTCGAGATCGGCGAGCGGGACCCGCAACTTGTCGAGATCACCTTCGGCGTGCTGGAAGGCGACGTCTATGCCGCACAGAACAGTTTCATCATCAAGGCGGAACTGGGGAAAGGATCGGGCGACAATGACTGATGACGCTGCAATGACGCTGATCACCGCCCTCGTCAGGCCGCACATGGAAGGCCACGTGGTGCGCGCGCTGCATGACCTGCCCGACTTTCCGGGCTTCACTTTCGACGAAGTCCGAGGGCAGGGACGCGGCCGAGGACAAGGCGGGGGCTACGTTTCGGCTGATACCGATCTCACCTATCACCAGTTTCTGGAACTGAGATTGGTCTGCCGGTCCGAATTAGCCGATCAGATTTGCGAACGTATCGCGTCGGCTGCCTGGACGGGCAGGAAGGGCGACGGCGTCGTGTTCACGACGGCGGTGCATAAATTTGCACGCATCAGGGAAATCGGCCGACACCCGGAGAAGCGCAATGATTGATGGAATTCTTTCGTTTGCCATCCGCCAGCGATGGCTTGTGATGATCGGCGTGCTGGTCATGGCCGCCTTCGGAGCCTGGAATTTTACGCGCCTGCCGATCGACGCCGTTCCCGACATCACCAACGTCCAGATCCAGATCAACAGCCGGGCGCCTGGCTACTCGCCGCTGGAAGTCGAGCAGCGCATCACGTTTCCGGTCGAGACCGCCATGGGCGGGCTTCCGCGTCTCGACAGCACCCGGTCGCAGTCGCGATATGGCATGAGCCAGGTCACCGTCATCTTCAAGGATGGCACCGACATCTATTTTGCCAGACAGTTGGTCAACGAACGGATCCAGCAGGTCAAGGACCAGCTTCCGCCCGGGATCGAAACGGCCATGGGGCCGGTCTCAACCGGTCTTGGCGAGATCTATCAATTCACCGTGGAAGCGAAGCCGGAGGCCCGCAAAACGAGCGGCGAGCCTTACACGCCGAGCGATCTGCGCACGATCCAGGATTGGATCATCAAGCCGCAGTTGCGGAATGTTCCCGGCGTCATCGAAGTAAACACCGTCGGGGGATTCGAGAAGCAATTTCACGTGCTTCCGGATCCCGCGCAACTGATGGCCTACAAGCTCAGTTTTCGCGACGTGATGACGGCGCTGGCGTCGAACAACGCCAACGTCGGCGCCGGCTACATCGAACGCAACGGTGAGCAATATCTCGTCCGCACACCCGGGCAAGTCGCAAATATCGACGAAATCAAGGAGATCGTGATCGGATCAAGAAACGGCGTTCCGGTTCGGATTTCGGATATCGCCGACGTCAGGGAAGGCAAGGACTTGCGCACCGGCGCAGCCACCGTGAACGGCCAGGAGGTCGTGCTTGGAACTGCCATGCTGCTGATCGGCGAGAACAGCCGGACGGTGGCGCAGCGTGTGGCAGCCAAGCTCAAGCAAATCGGACGTTCTTTGCCGGACGGTGTCGTTGCTCGGGCAGTCTACGATCGGACGCGGCTGGTCGAAGCCACTGTTGCAACCGTCGAGAAAAATCTGGTTGAAGGCGCGCTTCTTGTAATCGTGATCCTGTTCATGATCCTGGGAAATTTTAGAGCCGCCATCGCGACCGCGTTCGTCATTCCGCTTTCAATGCTCTTCACCATCACCGGCATGGTGGAGAACAAGGTCAGTGCCAATCTGATGAGTCTCGGAGCCATCGATTTCGGCATCATCATCGACGGCGCCGTCATCATCGTGGAGAACTGTCTGCGCCTGCTGGCGACAGAGCAGCACCGGTTGGGGCGCGTTCTTGACCGCCAGGAGCGATTCGAGACGATCCTGGCCGCGTCTCGGGAAGTCATCGGCCCAAGTCTGTTTGGAACGCTGATCATCGGTGTGGTGTACATCCCGATCCTGACGCTCACGGGCGTCGAGGGGAAAATGTTCACGCCGATGGCTTTGACGGTGCTGATGGCGCTGACCGGCGCCAGTATCCTCTCTCTGACGTTTGTCCCGGCGGCCGTTGCCCTCCTCGTCACCGGCAAGGTTTCTGAGCACGAGAACTTCTTCATGCGGGGAGCGCGTCACATCTATACACCGCTGCTCGCCGCTTCCATCCGCAACAGGTTCGGTGTCGCCGTGATCGCCGCTCTGCTGATGGTCGTCTGCGGGATCGCCGCTTCACGGATGGGAGGCGAATTCATTCCAAGTCTCGATGAAGGCGATGTGTCCATGGAGGTGGTGCGCATCCCGGGAACGAGCCTGACCCAGTCCGTGGAGATGCAGGCGATGCTCGAGCGGCGGCTGCTCAAGTTGCCCGAAGTCAAGGAAGTATTCGCGCGCACCGGCACGGCGGAAGTTGCGACCGACCTGATGCCGCCGTCTACATCCGACTGCTACGTGATGCTGAAGCCACGGAAGGACTGGCCCGATCCAGAAAAATCGAAGGCGACTATAGTTTCGGAGGTTCAGCAAGCGGCCGAAGATGTGCCGGGAAGCGTCTATGGAATTTCGCAACCTATCCAGCAACGCATGAACGAGCTCATATCCGGCGTCCGCAGCGACGTCGGGGTCAAGATATTCGGAGACGATCTCGATGTACTGGTCCAGTCTGCGGCAAAGGTGCAGGCCGTTTTGCAGACGGTTCAGGGAGCAGCGGACGTAAAGACCGAGCAGGCCGCGGGTCTTCCGGTTCTCACGGTCAAGCTCAACCGGCAGGCCCTGTCGCGCTACGGGATCAGCGTCGGTGATGTCCAAAACCTGGTCGAGATTGCGGTCGGGGGCAAGAATTCCGGGCTGGTCTTCGAGGGCGATCGCCGATTCAGCATCGTCGTCAGGCTTCCGGAGCATCTGCGTGCGGATATTCAGGCGATCAGGTCGTTACCGATACCGCTGCCACCCCTTGAGAACCAGTCCAAGGCGATGCCTGCAGTGTGGGGCCACTCGCCACTCGCCCAGATCCGTTACGTCCCGTTGTCGGAACTCGCGCAGATCGATCTGGCGCCCGGTCCCAATCAGATCAGTCGCGAGGACGGCAAGCGTCGGATCGTCGTGACCTCGAACGTAAGAGGCCGCGACCTCGGGTCGTTCGTCGCCGACGCTCAGCGTCAGGTCGAGCAAAAGGTGAAGCTGCCGGCCGGTTACTGGATCGGCTGGGGGGGGCAATTTGAACAGTTGGTTTCGGCGACGCAGCGGCTAACGATAGTGGTGCCGATCGCGCTGGCGCTGATTTTCCTGTTGCTTTTCATCAGCCTTGGCTCGATGCCCGACGCGCTGCTGGTGTTCAGCGGCGTACCGCTGGCCCTTACCGGGGGCATCGTGGCCCTCCTGCTCCGTGGAATTCCCCTTTCGATCAGTGCCGGCATCGGCTTCATCGCGCTGTCGGGCGTGGCCGTGCTCAACGGCCTCGTCATCATCACGTTCATAGAGCGCCTCCGCAGGGAAGGACACGCCCTTGTGGATGCGGTGCGCGAGGGCGCGCTGACCCGGCTGCGGCCCGTCCTGATGACTGCGCTCGTCGCTTCCCTCGGGTTCGTGCCGATGGCGATCGCGACAGGCGCCGGCGCGGAGGTGCAGCGGCCGCTGGCCACGGTCGTCATCGGAGGAATCATCTCGTCAACCATTCTTACGCTGCTTGTGCTGCCCGCTCTCTATGTCCTGTTCCGGCGTGAGGACATCGAGAACGGTGAACTGAAAACGCCGGAACCGAACGGAGTGAAATCATGAAATACGTTCTGCTGCTTATCGCCGCCTTGACGTTCGCCGCCCCGGCTTCGGCCGAAGAATACGAAAAAGGACCAAACGGTGGCCTCATGCTCGACGTCGCAGGCATCGATGCTGAACTTCTTACCGCCGGGACTACCGTCACCATCAACGTCTTCGTCCCGAACACCCCAAAGCCGGTTTCTACAAAGGGCTTTACTGCGGCGGTGCTCATCGCGGGCGGCAGCGGCCGGGAGACGGTCACGCTCGCTCCGCAGGGCGAGAATTCCCTCAAGGGTGACGCGAAGGCAGCGATACCGGCGGGTGCCACGATCACTTTGACCATTAAGACCGCGGAAGGAAAATCCGGACAGGCCAAATTCAAGAAGTAGCGCGGACGATGGCTACGGCTCCGATGTGGAATGCACAGGAAACTTTAGATTGCGACGGCCGCCAGGCGACCGTCGCAGCCCGTGGTGTCGATCGGAAGGTACGACGTCCGATCCTGTGCTTCATGTTGTCCGCAGTTACCTTGATGACGTCCTCCATGGCGGACCTGAGGGCAGAGGGGCGAACTGCCAAGATCGTCGGCCTGGGCGCCGCGACCTGCAAGCAGTTCAACGGCGACGTCGCGTTGAATCCCATGGTGCGGAGGGATTATCTAGCGTGGGCACAAGGCTTCATGAGCGGAATTATATTGAGCAGGCCGCCGGGCATGGACGAAGGCCTCGACCTCAATCCGGCGACCTTCGACCTGGTCACTCAATTGCGGTTCCTCGAGGATCACTGCGCGCGAAACGAGGCGCTCGATTTTTCCGAGGCTGTCGAGGCGCTCTACAAGCGGCTTCGACTGGAGGGCAAGACATGAACGGCATGCTGCCCCGCAAATGTTCCTTCCGGCTGCGAGAGAGGTCGCGCCATGACTGAGCCGGCACAGATGGTAAAGCACCGGCGCCGAAGTCGCGCAGCATTTGCATGGCAGCGAGAAGGAGCCGAATGGCGGTCAGATGGAGGATGTCGCGGACATCGACGCGGAACTCGTCAGGTCCGGCAATAAGGTTACGATCAACGTTTTTGATCCCAAGAATGCCAAGTCGGTCGCAACAAAGGGCTACTCCGGGGCAGTATTGATCGAAAACGGGACCGCAAAGGAAACGATAACGTTCGTCGCGTCAGGTGACAACTCATTGCAGGGTGAGGCCAAGACCGCAATTGCGCCCGGCGCCACGAAGACGCTCACGATCAAGACCGCCGAGGGCGAGGCCGGCCAGGCAAAATACAAGAAGTTGCAGAGCGTTCGCCGTAGATGGTTCGGCGGCGCTTGTGACACCGAGGCGAAGGGAATGTTAGAATGACGAACCGCGTGGGCGATCAATCAGACAGCGGCCCAACGGAGCGCGACCTGCGCCTCGACCTATTTCGAGGCGCAGCCAACTGGGCGATCTTCGTCGATCACATTCCGAACAATGCCGTCGCATGGCTGACGACAAAGAACTACGGCTTTAGCGATGCCGCGGACCTGTTCGTTTTCATTTCCGGATACACGGTCGCGCTCGTCTACTCGCGGACGATGGTCGCCAAGGGCTTCGTAGCGGCCGCGGTCGGCATTCTGGCTCGGGCCTGGAAGCTATACGTGGCGCACATCCTGCTGTTCGCCGTCTACGTCGCCGCGGTCGGCTACGTCGCCCAGAGCTACGGTCACGCCCAACTTCTCGACGAATACAACATCCGGCGCTTGATCGCCGATCCGATCGAATTCCTGAAGCACGGGTTGCTGCTGGAGTTCAAGCCCCTCAATCTCGACGTCCTGCCTCTCTACACCGCGCTGATGGCCACTTTTCCGCTTTTCCTCTGGCTTTTGATGCGGTCGCCCGGCCTGGCGCTGGCGGCCTCCTTCGCAATCTACGTGGCGGCCCGGACCTTCGGTTGGAATTTGTCTAGCTATCCCGACGGCACTTGGTACTTCAATCCATTCGCCTGGCAGTTTCTTTTCATGATCGGCGCCTGGATCTCGCTCGACCGGACGGGTCTGGTGCGGCGGCTGATTGCATCCCGCCTGGCCGTATGGTCGGCGGTGCTCTTCCTCTTGTTCAGTCTCGTCGTCACGCTTGCTGCGCGTTTCGGCTTTTCGGAGGCGATGCCGGCACCGATCGCCGACGTCTTGCTCCCGAACGACAAGACGAACCTGGCGCCGTATCGGATCCTGCATTTCCTCGCGCTCGCGCTGGTCGTTGCGAGATTGGTGCCGCGAAGCGCGACGGTCTTGAAACTACCCTTCCTGCGTCCAGCGACGATCTGCGGCGAGCGCTCCCTGGAAGTATTCTGCGTCGGAATATTCCTCTCGTTCGTCGGCTGCTTCCTCATCGAACTTGTTTCCGACTCGATAGTCTTCCAAGCGCTCGTCAGCCTGTGCGGGATCGGCTTGATGACGGCCGTAGCCTACTACCGGACATGGACCAGGAATCTCCAGTCGACATCGACGCCGGACAGATTGAGGGTCGTTTGATGTCGGACCCCCGTGGAGCGAAATCAATGGCGCAGGCAAATACGATCACCACGCGCATGCAGGTGGAGGGGATGGACTGCGCAGCATGTGCCATCAAGATCCAAAACGCGCTGCGGCGGATGCCCGGTGTTACCGAGGTGATCGTCTCCGTCGCCGGCGGCGCCGTCACCGTCAAGCACGACCAGCCGAATACCGAGGCGATGAGACGTCAGATAGCCGGGCTCGGTTACGCGGTCATGGACCCGGAGGAGAAGAGCTCAAGACACGTCGGCCATGATCACGGGGAGAAGGGATCCGTGCCCCAAGAAGAAGACGCTGGCCATTCCCACATCCACGAGCCCGGCTCCAAGGACCAAAGCTGGTGGCGAACCCGCAAGGGCCAGTTGACCATGGCGTCCGGGGCCGCTCTCGCGGTCGCTTTTGCGGTCGGAAAAGCCGTTCCGGCCACCGAGCAGTGGGCATTTCTACTGGCGATGATGGTTGGCCTGATCCCGATCGGCAAGCGCGCGATTTCCGCAGCGATGGCAGGCACGCCGTTTTCAATCGAGATGCTGATGACGATCGCGGCGGTCGGCGCGGTGTTCATCGGGGCGACGGAGGAGGCGGCAACGGTAGTATTTTTGTTCCTGATCGGCGAACTTCTTGAGGGCGTCGCCGCCAGCAAGGCGCGCGCCAGCATCCAGGACCTGACGAAGCTGGTGCCGAAGACCGCCCAGCTTGAGGACGATGAAGGCCAGGTCCGCGAGGTGGAGGCCGACACGCTCACGGTCGGCACCATGATCCAGGTTCGTCCCGGGGACCGGATTCCGGCGGACGGCGTCATCGTGTCCGGAGAGAGTTCGATCGACGAAGCGCCGGTCACCGGCGAAAGCACGCCCGTCCGGAAGGGCCGCGATGAGAGCCTGTTCGCCGGCACTGTCAACGGAGACGGACTGCTCAGGGTGCGCGTGACGGCCGCTGCGGCGGACAATACGATCGCCCGCGTGGTGAAGCTAGTCGAAGAGGCGCAGGAGTCGAAGGCGCCGACCGAGCGTTTCATTGACCGCTTCTCCCGGTACTACACGCCCGGCGTGGTGGCGGTAGCGGCTCTGATGGCCGTCGTGCCGCCGCTCCTGTTCGGCGGCGCCTGGAGCGGCTGGATCTACAAGGGCCTCGCTATCCTGCTGATCGGGTGTCCCTGCGCCCTGGTTATCTCGGTGCCTGCAGCGATCGCCGCCAGCCTGTCTGCCGGAGCCCGCCGCGGACTGCTGCTGAAGGGTGGCGCCGTCCTCGAACAAATCGGCAAGATCACGATCGCCTGTTTCGACAAGACGGGCACCCTCACCGCGGGCAAACCCCAAGTGACTGATGTCATCGGCTTCGATCGGAGCGAGGGAGACGTCCTGCGTTTCGCGGCTGCCCTCGAATCCGGATCAAGCCACCCGCTTGCGACCGCGATCTTGTCCAGAGCGACCGAGCAGCAGATTAAGCTGCCGCCGACGTCCAACGCCACGGCTATTGGGGGCAAAGGCGTCCAGGCGACGGTGGAGGGCATAAAGGTCTTTCTTGGCTCGCCGAATGCGGTCGCGGAACTCGTTCCCGTCGCTGCGAACCAAAATGCCCGGATTTCGGCCCTCAACGACGAGGGCAAGACGGTTTCCCTCCTCGTCATGGACGACAAGGTCGCTGGAGCCATCGCCATGCGGGACGAGCCCCGTCCGGATGCCAGGAAAGGGCTGAAGCTTTTGTCGGACGCAGGGATCCGGACGGTGATGCTCACCGGCGACAACCGGCGCACTGCCAGCGCAATAGGCAAACAACTCGGTATCGACGTCGAAGCGGAACTTCTACCGCAGGACAAGCAGCGGATCGTTGGCGAATTTCAGAAGAAAGGCCTTGTGGTCGCCAAGGTCGGCGACGGCATCAACGATGCGCCCGCGCTCGCCGCCGCCGACGTCGGCATCGCCATGGGCGGCGGCACCGATGTCGCACTGGAGACCGCCGACGCCGCTGTGCTGCACGGGCGGGTGTCCGACGTCGCCGCCATGGTCGACCTGTCCAAGCGCACCATGACTAACATCCGCCAGAACATCGCCGTCGCGCTTGGGCTGAAGGCCGTATTTCTTGTCACCACCGTCGTCGGATTGACGGGGTTATGGCCGGCCATCCTCGCCGACACCGGGGCGACGGTTCTGGTGACGATCAACGCCTTGCGCTTGCTCCGCTTGCCCACGACCGAGCCGTTCAAGTCTTGAGGAAGAAGAACTGAATGCTTTCCTGCCTGCCCCAACCCCTGAAAGTGACGCGATGTTTCAAGCATTGAGCCGACTGTCCACCACGGAAGCGTCGCGTCATGCGGTGACTCAACTTGCGGTCATCGCTCTTGCGTTCGGACTGACAACAGGCAGCGCCTTCGCAGCGGCAGGCGACGCCGGTGGTACTACCAGATTCGATCTCGCGCTGCTTGTCCGGATCGCCGTTGCCGTCGCGTTGGCTTTCCCCATCGGATGGGAACGCGAGTTTCGCGGTTCGGAGGCCGGCGACCGTACCTTCATGCTCGTCAGCCTGGGAGCGGCCGCGTTCACGGCCGTCGGTGTCGAGAACTTTCCGGCGACCGCGGAGAAGATCATGGCGGGCGTCGTCACCGGTGTGGGGTTTCTCGGCGGAGGGATGATCCTCAAGGACGGTGGCAACGTTCGTGGCTTGACCACGGCAGCGGCCATTTGGGCAACGTCGGCGGTCGGCATGCTCGCGGGGATTGGCGAACTTCTCATTGCGGGACTGGTGACCGTCTTGGTCATTCTGATCCTGGAATTGCAATTCCTGCCTTTGATCGGTCGGCTCGATGCGCGGCGCTGGCGGCCGAAGGAAGCCAAGCGGGAAGGGAACGGGCATGAATTCTGAAAGCAGTCGCGGCACCAATCTTAACGGGACGGCGATAAAGCGCTTTTTGGTCCTCATTGGGATCGCAATGTGTGCCGCTCTACCGGCCCTGGCTCTGCGAACAGCGGGATGGCGTCTCGGGCCGGTCGTTGACACTGCAATCTTCGGCGTTGCGATCCTCGCGGCCGGATTTCTTTTGTCGTGGGGTGCGGAAGCGGCCGAGCGGCACATCGCACAGGGCCTGATCCTTGCGGCCGTCGCCTTGATAACGGTCCTTCCGGAATACGCGGTGGATATGTATTACGCTTTTCAGGCCGGCCAGGCCGGCCCGGAGTCGCCGTACGTCCATTATGCTGCGGCCAACATGACCGGCGCGAATCGGCTGCTTGTCGGTGTCGCATGGCCGCTTTTAGCGCTGCTGCACTGGATTAAGGATCGGCATCGCGTGATCGAACTGACAAACGACAACGCAATCGAAGTCTCGTTCCTTTTGCTCGCCAGCCTCTACGCGTTCGTCATTCTGTTCAAAGGCAGCATTACCCTTTTCGATTTCACGATGTTGGTGGCAATCTTTGGAGGATATGTCTGGCGCGTCCGCAACGTTCGCAAAAGCGAGAATCCGGATGAAGAGGACGAGCCTGGACCTGCCGCGGCGCTCAATGAATTGCCGCTCCGGACGCAATGGATAGTTATGGCAGGCCTCGGGCTCGCCGCCTGCGGAATTATTCTCTGGAGCGCCGCGCCTTTCGCGGAAGCCATGATCGAAGCGGGCCGCGCCCTCGGCATCAGCGAATTCCTTCTCATCCAGTGGTTGGCGCCGCTCGCGAGCGAAGCACCCGCCGTATCTATCGCCGTCTTGTTTGTTCTAAGGGGGCGCGCGGCGGGCGGACTCATCACTATGATCAGCGACAAGATCAATCAGTGGACGCTCCTGGTCGGCATGCTACCGCTGGCGATGACCGTCGGCGCCGGCGGTGCGACAGCACTGCCGTTGGACGCGCGACAAATCGAGGAGTTTTTTCTTACTGCCTCTCAATCCCTGTTCGGCGTCGCACTGCTCATGCGGCTGCGTTTCAGCCTTCTGTCGGCGACCGCACTAGCGCTGCTATTTTTGGTTCAGGTGAGCTTGGCCTACTACTACAGGAACGACGAAATACGCACGATAGCCACTCTGTCGGGCTTAGCCTGGGTCTATCTGGCGCTTGCTTCGATGCTCTTCATATGGAACGGCCGTCGATTGCTAGAAATAATTCGCTTCACTCTTCGATCGTCAACCGCACCTGCAAATCCCAAGACATTGAATTCGGCCCGGGGTGAATGCTGACGCCTCGCGGCCTGGTGTCAGAACACTCGAGGCAAGCATTTGCTCCAAACGTTCTAAAACATCGTGCGGCAGGAAGGACAATGACGGGTGGAAAATTCCTATGGGCGCGGACCATCAGGTGGACCGCATAACTAGCTTTGATAGCCTGGAGTCGGCGCTGCGCGAAAACTGGGTTTTCACGGACATCAATCTCTTCACTCCATCAAAAAAAGGAGATCAAAATGGGGTTCGATCAATATCATGAACCGCCGGAAGAACTTTCGCAGGAAATGCGCACGTTCGCGCGGATGATCACGTCGCTGATAGAGGAGGCCGAGGCTATTGGCTGGTACGAACAACGGATGTCGCTCGAAAAGGACAAAGAGGCGAAAGCAATCATGGCGAACGCACAGAAGGAAGAATTCAAGCACTTTGGGATGAACCTCGAATTCCTCCTCCGCCACAACAAGGACTGGCGGACCGAGCTTCAGAGCATCCTCTTCACGACGGGGGACATCGTGAAACAGGGAGAGGCGGCCGAGAAGAAGGTCGATTGACCTTTCGTGGAGACGGTCGTCATGGTGGAGAAAAGATCGATTGCGCGACTGAGGGTGTTGAAGGCCGCAACGATCGCGTTCGGCGGCGCGGCCATCGATTGCACCGTCCGAAACCTGACGGCCTCCGGCGCGCTGCTCGAAGTGGAGAGTCCGCTCGGCATTCCGCACCATTTCGTCCTTGTGATCCCTTCGGAAGATATCTCGCGATCCTGTCGACTCATCTGGGCGTCCGAACGCCGCATCGGGATCCGTTTCGATCGAACGGACGACTGCACGCCGAAGCAAAAAAGGGGGATCGTTCCGTGAAACCGACTCGACGAATTTCAGTGACGGGTGCGCTGCTGCTGCTCGGCTCGATACTGACATGCGGGCAATCGACCGCTCGCGGCAGCTTCGCCACTGAGAACCCGTGGGCACCCGAGCATATCGAGGGACTCCCGGCCGAGATACGACGGGGGATTTTCGCGCGCGAACGCGCGTGCGGCAGCGCGGCGGCGGCCGGGCACTACTTCTCGGTCTCGATCATGGCCGGAGGCCGACGTTTCGTATCGCTGCACTTCGAAGACTTCGCCTGCGCGAACCGTGCCGCCGTTTGCCATGGCGGCGGGTGTCTGCACGAAGTGTACCTGGAATCACGTGGCCGGCACCGGCTCGTCTTCAGCGTGCGCGCGCGCGATCTGAGGATGTTTGAGGACGGCGGGGCCGTCGGTCTGGTGGTAACCGGAGGGAAGTCGGACCGTTTCTTTCGATGGGACGGACATCGTTTCGTTGCGGCCATCGGGCAGGGATCGCGGCTACTGCCATTGCCGCTCATCGGACATCCTCATTCGGGCGGCCCGGACGTCGTCGTCAACGGCGAAGACTTTGTGCATCGCTCGAGCTTCTTCGTGCCGCTGGTCGAACTCGAAACGAAACTGCGCGACGCAATCGGCTCGAACACCGTACGTGGACACCAGCAGCATCGCACGTCACAGCAGGTCGCCGCTTCCGGCCAGGATGGAATGCTGCCGGCGGGCGTTCACGACCCTGCAGACTCTATTTCGAAACACCGGACTCATTATTGATGGGCCCGGACTCAAAATCACTCAAACGGCATAACAGAATTCGAACAACTGTTCGCGGGCTGACGATGCCCTGAGTCTCGAACACTTTCACTGCGAACACCACGCAGAAGCCATTCGCGCTCGCCTCGCTGGGCGAGGCGCTACGCCATACGGGGTTGTCGGACCAAACTGACGGCCCACAAGCAGGCGTAATCCCCGCGGCGAGTTACGTTGCTATAGGAATATATTCCATAATGAAGGTTATGCGAACATAAGTCATAGAAGGAAACAGGCCACCATGCGACGCGCGCGGGCGCGGTAATCACTTCTCGGTAAGCGTCGGCACTCGTGCCTGCGCCTCCGGCGCTGGTGAGATCAGCTCACGCAGGAAGTTCTGCATCCAAATGGGCAGCGCCGAGAAACCTTGGCGCAGGTCATCGCGGAGCGCAGGTCCATGTTCTGGGTCGGCAAAAAGGCGGCGAAGGTGGTTCGCCACGCGCTCATGCTCCTCTGGAGTGGCCAAGACGTTTTGGATCCAATGGAGCGCCTGGACGACCCGCATGGCGGGACGACCAGCCCAGAAGAGGCGGCTCGGCGCCGCCGGCTTGAAGTGAATTTCCTGGGCGCCAAGTTTGATTGGCTTGAGCCGTGTATCTACCAGCACTTCGATTCGAGCAGGTACGGCCGTCGTCAAACCGAGATCGTTGGCGGCGGTCATGCCGTCGACAACAAAGCGGGCCTGATCGCGGCGGGTGACGGCGCGGATCACCGCGCGATAGTCAGGTACGGTATCACGCCCTGTTAGCTGATTTCGGCGCGGACGATCATAGAGTCCACGATCAATCCGGCGCAGCTCTCCGGCGGCAACGAGTCGTTGCAGTACTTTATCCACGGCAGCACGTCCTCCGAGGTCGGCGAAGTCCGCTGGCGTCCATACGGTGTCGCCATCGGATTGGATGCGTGGAAGCAAACGGGAGCGGAGATCAGGGCTAGCTGAATCGGTCATGTCCGAAGGATTACGCATTTTTCGGACAAGTCAAAGTTCCACTGTCCGAAGAAGGCTACATTTTTCGGACAATAGTGTTAGATTATAGCTGTCAGGCGAGTCGCCATATGGCATGTTTCTATTTTGTTCACGCCGAGTCGGCTTGAAAAAGGCGATCGGAATTCCGGAAGACCATGGCGCGCCCCTATGCGAGTGAAATGGCAAAGTTGGCTGACACCTTTGAGTGGGCGGCCTCGGCTGACATCAGCCCATTGCGGAAAGCAGTCCGAACAGCTGGACTCTCAGCCTTGCGCGCCATCGGGTCCGGCGGCTCCCTCACGGCCGCTCACGCGCTTGCAAGCTTCCACCAGCGTTTTACGGCACGGATCGCGGCTGTGGCCACACCTCTGGAAGCCGTCGAAGAACCGCTAGACCAGACTGTCACCACCTGGCTACTCAGCGCCGGTGGTGGCAACGTCGATATCATCGCCGCCGCCAAGGCGCTGATCGGACGCGAACCGCGGCAGCTTGCCATCCTGTGCGGGCGCGAAGACAGCCCTCTGGCCCAGCTCTGCCGCGCTCATCCGTTCGTGGATCTGCTCATCTATCCACCCCCGGCAGGCAAGGACGGCTTCCTCGCCACGAACTCGCTGCTTGGATTCACCGCGCTCCTTGCCCGCGCCTACGCAGCCGAGTTCGGCTTCGAGACTGAATGGACTGACGCGGTGGCGAGCCTCCGCCCGCTGATACATGAGGGTTCGAACGCAGCCGCCGCCTGGCAAGACGCCACCACGCAGCTATGGTCGCGGCCGACGACGCTCGTCCTCCATGGTTCCTCGACCCGCATTGGCGCCATCGATCTGGAGTCCAAGTTCACAGAAGCTGCGCTCGGCAATCTCCAACTCGCGGACTATCGCAACTTCGCCCATGGCCGCCATCACTGGCTGGCCAAGCGCGGCGAGACGAGCGGGGTTCTCGCTTTCATCACCGATGACGACCGTTCATTGGCCGAGCGGACCCTGGCGTTGATTCCGCCGGAGATTCCTCAGGCGCAGCTGAGTTTCGCCGGAAACGCCAGCGCCACCGCGCTCTCAGCTCTGGTTGCGGCCCTGCGTGTCAGCGGCTGGGCCGGCGCCGCGCGCGGCATCGACCCGGGCCGGCCGGGTGTGCCTGATTTTGGTCGCAAGCTGTACAATTTACCGCTGCCTCGTGCAGGGCGTGCAGAAAGCCTTACCGGCCTCACGGCGCGAGACGCCGCGGCTATAGCGCGCAAGGCCGGCGTCGCTCCCGAGCGTATGGCGGGCGCCGGCGAGCTCGATCGCTGGCGGCTCGCGCTCGACAATTTCCGCGATGGGCTTCGCGCGGCGACCTTTGCAGGCGTCGTTCTTGATTACGATGGCACTATTGTCGATACACGCGACCGCTTCGTGCCAGCCAGCGAGTCGATGTGCGCGCAGCTAGAACGCATCGCAACAGCGGGGGCTTGGGTTGCTATCGCGACCGGCCGCGGCGCGTCGGTCCGCCGAGATCTTCAGGCTCGGCTTCCGAAGGCGCTTTGGCCAAAGATTCTGATTGGCTATTACAATGGCGCCGAGATCGCGCGGCTGGACGACGAAGACGCACCGGATGGCTCCGAGGGCACGTGCGCTGCGCTTGCGCCGCTCGCCGCAGCGCTGCGCAATCAGCCCGAACTCGCACAGGTCGCTCGGCAAACCGAACGGCGCTATCAAATTACGCTGGAAGTCACCCGTGTCATACCCGAAAGTCGGCTTTGGGACTTGGCACGGCAGATCATCATGATGACCGGTACGGCCGATGTCACCGTCACCAGATCGAGCCATTCGGTCGACATCGTGGCGGCCGGAGTTTCAAAGCTAAATGTTCTGACCCATCTTCGTGATCTGGCCGGCTCAGCGCCGTTGCTTGCCATTGGTGACCGGGGCCGCTGGCCTGGTAATGATTACGAGCTCTTGCGTGGACCTTACGCACTCGGCGTCGACGAGATTAGTGTCGATCCTGCCACGTGCTGGAATCTGGCGCAGCCGGGACAACGTGGGCCTGCGGCCACGTTCGAATATCTCTCGTCTCTACAAGTGCACGACGGCATCCTCGGCTTTGCAAAGGACTCCCTCGCGTGAATCAGGACCTTGGCCTCAAGATACTGGGGCAGATCATGGACTGGCCCGATGAACGGGCGCGAGAGGAATTCCAATGGCTACGGCTCATGGCACGCCTGAAATACGACGGCTACCGAGACTTCCAGGCCGGCATGCGCTTTATCGAAAGCCTCGCAACCTGGCTGCAGCAATTTACGCCCGCCGAGCGCGAAACCGCGTACGCATTTGTCCGGTACACCCTTGTCTATATTGGCCCCAGCGAAATGCACCGCCTGGTCGAGCAATTTTATCCTCGAACCGTTCGGGACCGGATCATCCGCACGGTTGCAGCCGAGCGGGGCATCCCGACTTATCGTGTTCTCGCTGACGCCGACGCCCGCGCAGCGGCTGAACGGCTTCGGCGGCAAACCCTGTTCATGGGCCTAAGCGACGGTGCCCGGATCGACACTGTGCGGCACGCTAATGTCGGCCTGATCACCAATGAGCAGCTGGTTCTGGCAACACAGGTCGACAGAGACAAATGGGCGGACTTGCTCGAAAACCTGCGCGCCGACCTCGGCGATCCCGAGGCGCGCTTTCGTTTGGTCTATCTGATCGACGACTTTACCGGCACCGGGACCACATTTCTCCGGTACGATCAGAAAAAGCAGAAGTGGAAGGGAAAGCTCATTAAATTCCGTGAGTCGATCGAAAGTGCGGTGACAGCGCTGGGTGGCGATCGAATTCTCGCGCCGGACTGGGAATTATGCATCCACCACTATGTCGCTTCGGCCGGTGCTGCCCAAGCTATCGTCCAGCGCCATCAAGAAGCGCTGCCGGCACTCAACGGCGATGGATGGGCCAAACAGGTCCACGCTTCCTTCGGCACGATTCTGCCGCAGGATCTGCCAATCAACACTGACAGCCGGCACGCTGCATTCATCAAGCTGACGCAGTCTTACTATGATCCAAAGATCCAGACGAAGCATACCGAAGTTGGTGGCGCGCCCCATCTGGGTCTTGGCTATGGCGGCTGCGCGCTTCCGTTGGTACTTGAGCACAACACGCCCAACAACTCGGTCGCGCTATTGTGGGCCGAGACTGACGGTGGTGTACAGGAGAACTCGGTCGTGCCGGCGATGCGCCCCCTGTTCCGCCGCCGTCAGCGGCACGCTTAAAAAGGGACGGCATGGCGAACCCTTTCGAGAAACGAGCGACCGAATATCTCCGAGACGACGAGGCCTTCTTAGCCGTCGTGACGCCGGAACCGCTTGCGACCTTCTTCCAGAAACCTGCCAAAGAGGGGCGACTCTACGACAGGCTTGCGATGATCATCGGAACGCCGGGCAGCGGTAAGACCACTCTGGCGCGGCTCTTCCAGTTCTCCACGCTGACGACACTGCTTCGCAACCGCGGCCTGAACACCTATAAGGCGTTGATTGACACCTTGACGGCTTGTGGAGCGATCGAAGACGAACGCCCAACAATAATCGGCGGCCGCCTGCCCCTGGAAGCCGAGTACCGCGAGTTTTGGGAATTTCCCTATCCTGAGGATCTCAAGACGGGCCTAATGATCGCGCTGTTGCAGGCGCGAACCGTACTAACCTGGCTCCGCAACATTCAAGCCGCTGGGATACCGCTCGATCGCGTGGAAATCATTCCGCGCGCTGACGCTGACGCCGCGCTCACCGCGATCGGCGGAACGCATGGCCCCGCCCTGCTTACGCGGGCACGCGAGGTTGAGCTTGCAATCTATAAAATCTCGGCGGCGTTGATGCCTCCCGATATCGACGACATCGATCGCGAAGCCGCGGCCGTATATCGGCCGTTTGATGTGATCGAGTCGTTCCGTGTTACCGACGGCGAACAGGTACTGCAGCTCAGGCCGCTGGTCATTTTCGACGATGCCCATAGCCTGCATCCGACGCAACTCGCTGCGCTGCGCCGGTGGCTCACCCGGCGCGAAATGAAGGTCGCCAGATGGGTGCTGACCCGTTTGGACGCGCTGACGCCCGGCGACGTGTTGCTGGATAAGATCGCGGTGTCTGAGGAACCTGGGCTGAAGCATACGCGCGAGATCACCGACATCTGGATGCAGAGCAGCGATGATCGCGCGGGCCAGCGTCGCGCGTTCCGCAAGATGGCGAAGGACATGGCTGGCCGATATCTGAGTCAGATGGAGGTGTTCAACCGACGGCGCCTTCATAACCTCGGCGACTTGCTCGCGACCGCGCCCGAAACGATACCGCCGGGCAAGCGCGACAGGCTTGCCCAACAAGTCGAGGTCTTGCAGCACCGCTACGGCGTTTCCGCCGAGCGGCGGCGTGCGCTGGAACAAGAAGTCGAAACCTATCTGGCCGGCGCTAACGAAGATGGCGAGGACTTGCGGCTTGCCATGCTCGCGATCCTGCTGGAGCGCTACGCCAAACGCACCCCGCAGCGGGGCTTGTTCGAGGCAGGCGGCGATGATGCCGAACCAAACCGGCCCCTCACCGCCGACGCCGACGTGGCCGATGGCGCGCGCATTCACCTGATGCACCGTCACGATCGGCCGTATTATTTCGGTATCGACGCTCTTTGCGACGCCAGCTCCGAGAATGCAGAGCAATTCCTGCAGCTCGCTGCCCGTTTGGTGTCGCAATCGGAAACCCAGCTTATCCGTGCCAAAGCAGCAACCCTAAAGAGCGGCATTCAACATAAGCTTTTGCGCGAGCGCGCCGGCGAGATGGTGCGGGAATGGGACTTTCCCCAACACCAACATGTCCGTCGGCTGGCCGACGGAATCGCAGCCGAGTGCCTCGCCAAGAGTCTTGAAGGTAATGCCTCTCTGGGCGGCGGAGCCACAGCGTTTGGCATCCCGCAGGATGAATTCGAGGCGATTCCCGAGACCAATCCACAATTGGCGCGCGTCCTGCAGTTCGGGGTGGCCTACAACGCTTTCGTGCTTGTGCCGAACCACGGCACCAAAAAGCGGGTGTGGTGCCTGATTGAATTGGGGGGGGTGTTTCTGCTCCATCAAGGGCTGACCTTAAAGCGAGGAGGGTTTCTCGAACGGCGGGCTGACGACCTCCTTCGCTTTCTGGGCGAGGGCTGAAATGGCGCGCGACCGTCGCTGGGACCCTTGTATCGCCCATCACGGTGTGGAGGCGGATGCGTTCGTCGCGGACTACTTCGCCCTGAAAGATCGACGCGTATTGTTCGTCGCTGGCGCTGGGTTCGACCCCCGGTCTAGGACCGTGGCTGCACGTCTGGTTGCAGCAGGCGCATCGGTCCGAGCCATCTTCTTCCAGGAGAATCGTCCGAATGCGCTGCAAGGCTTGATTGACCGCGCAAGCGCGAACACGGATGCCCTTCTTGCAGCGATCGCGGACCGCGAGGTCGTGCCCGTGGATATCTTCGGCCCCGATGGTGCGGTGATCGGCGGCCGAAATGTGGTCGCCGTCCTCAATCGCCAGCAATTCGACGGGATCACGGACATCGTGATCGACATCAGCGCACTTTCGGTTGGCACCAGCTTCCCGATTATCCGCTATTTCTTGGAGCGCATCGAGCGCCGGAAGGGGCCAGCAAACCTGCATGTTTTTGTCGCGCACGATCCGAAGCTCGATGCGGACATCCGGTCGGTCCCGAGTGACTCACCCGGCTATGTGCACGGTTTCAAGGGAGGGTCGACCCTCGACAGCTTCGCCACCGCGGCCAAACTTTGGCTACCGCAACTTGCGGCGGGGCGTCGAAGAGCGCTTGGTCGATTGCACGACTTCGTGGCACCGCACGATACCTGCCCGATCCTCCCCTTCCCGGCCACCAATCCTAGACTGGGCGACGCTTTGGCCGAGGAATACCTCACAGAATTGGAGAGCGGCTGGTTGGTTGACACGCGCAACATTGTCTATGCGGACGAGAGTGACCCCGTCGACCTCTACAGAACCATTCTTCGGCTGGACGACTTGCGAAAGCCGGTTTTCGCGGAGACGGGTGGCTCGCTGCTCGTGCTCTCGCCGTTCGGAAGCAAAGTCATGGCCTTGGGAGCGTTGATGGCGGCGCTTGAGCGCGATTTGCCGGTCGCGCATCTGGAGCCGATCGGCTACGATCTAGGCTCGTCGGTTCCCACGGAGATCGCCGCACCCAATCTTGTTCATATTTGGTTGGAAGGGGACGTGTATCCTCAACCCCGGCCGGCTCTACTCATAGAGGGAAAGACTGCAAAATGACTGCTGTGGAGCGACCAAAAGTCTTCGGAGCTGGCCTGATCGCGCTCGATCTGGTCGTCGGCTTGGATCCGCAGGCCCCCGTTCGTTCATGGGCGGGCGGCACCTGCGGCAATGTTCTATCTGCTCTGGCTTATCTCGGCTGGGACAGTTATCCAATTGCGCGGATGAATGGCGATCCGGCTTCGGTCCGCGTTCGCGACGACATGGCGCGCTGGGGTGTTCGACTGGACTACGCGAACTGCGGTCCGACAGCACATACGCCCATTATTATCCAGGAGATCCGACGCGGACGCGACGGCAGGCCCAAACATCGATTTTCCTGGTCATGCCCGCAGTGCGGGCAATGGCTTCCGGGCTTTAAGGCTGTGACGATCGAGGCTGTCGAAAAAGTAACCCCGGCATTGAACGGCGCGTCGGTGTTTTTCTTGGACCGCTTGTCTCGGGCGACGCTGATGCTCGCCGCGCAAGCGGCCGAGCGAGGCGCGGTGGTGGTCTTCGAGCCATCGAGCAAAGCAACCGACAAAATGTTCGCCGAGGCGATCGGCATCGCCCATATTGTCAAGTATGCCGACCAGCGGCTTGCGGGCGTTCAGGGCGTAATGAAGGACGGCACGGCGACGTTGGTTGAAGTCCAGACCCTGGGTGATCAAGGCCTCAAGTATCGCCACCGTCTAGGACGATCCGTTTCGAACTGGCTTCATCTCGGCGCCGTTGCTGCACCACGTCTGGCAGACACCTGCGGTTCGGGCGATTGGTGCACGGCAGGCCTTATCGCGAAGGTTGCCGGGCGAGGTCAAGTGGGACTGCGACAGGCCGGCGCACAAGGCCTACGCGCGGCGCTCCGTTACGGACAGGCGCTCGCCGCCTGGAACTGCGGCTTCGAAGGAGCTCGCGGCGGTATGTATGCGGTCACGCGCAAAGCTTTTGACCAGCAAGTCACAGCTTTGCTCGCTGGCGAACTCGACAACTTTACCGAAGGCGCGGTTGAAGTTGGACCGGAAAGCATCATTGCCTGTCCGGCCTGCCCCCCAAAACCACCAAATCGGAAAGCCTTGGCCCGTGGGCGCGCTCGGTTGAAGAGGGCGGCCGCGTAAACCGCGGTCGCATTCCATTGATGAGCGGCCCGCGAAAAACGCCGTTTCAAAAACCGTCAAACGGTGAAGGCGGCTAGGTTTTTGAAAGGACCGGTGGCCGCACCAGGGCTCGAACCTGGGACCGATGATGAAGAGTTAAAGCCATGTCCTTTGAGGGGCTGGACTCTTCGGTTAGCGAATAAAGGCTTGCATGTTACTGAGAGCGAACCGCTGCGCGAAGCCTCTTAATCGCGTCGATCGGGTCAAAGCCAATGGCCTCCGACATATCAAGAAATTCGATCACATCAATTCGGCGCTGGCCGCTTTCGACTGTTGCGACAAACGACTGATAGCGCCGCAACCGCTTAGCGAGTTCCGCCTGCGTCAACCCTGCTTTCTTCCGCTTTTCAATAAGCAGGGCGACCAAGGCCTTTTGTCGAGGAGATCGGAGCGTTCGTGGCATTTTTCTGCCCCAAAGAGAAGGGGGCAGACAAATAATCGGATTTACAGATTATCTAAAAACCAGATAATTATGAGATCAGGCAGTTGCTCCTGTTCCGCTTCGTCGCATGGGTCCGAGAGTTGGTACAGGCGAACGCTCGGCGAGCGTTAAACGTTCGTTTGCTCAAAACTGCGTTTAATAGCGCTCGAACGGTCCTACAGCGAGATACGACAATGAACCATGATCCGAACCTCAAAAGGAAGACTATCGAGGCGATGCAACAATATCGCGAAGACCTTCTCAAGGTTGAGACCCTGGAACAAGAGGAAGATTCCGCGCGTCGGGTCATGACAGAAATGGTCAGCGATATCGAACGCGCAATCGTTGAAGACTGCACTTCATCGCTTAGGCACAATCTTTTTCGAACGTGCCAAGCTGCGGTCGCCCGACTGAGCGAAGTGAGCCACGAATTGACCGAAGCGACGGCGAGATTGGATGCGTCCGGCCAGAGGTTCGCAGCCCTGGAAAAGCAACTGGGATATATTCCGGTGTTGCCGGCAGTGAGAGCCGTCTCGAAAGTTCTCGAAAATTGCTCTAACGGGGATTGACCGGTTTGGCTCCAACAGCGTCGATGGCCTATTTCCGGCGATCGTGGTCTCGCCCATCGCGGCGCCGATCCGCATCAACAATCTGCTCAGCGCCGCGAGCCCTGCTCGCGGCAAGCTCCGAAAGCTCCCTCTTCAGCACGTGGCGACGGGTTTCGACCGCGGGCATGTCCTTGACGAACTGACGAATCTGCCGCGCGAGCGCGTCATCGGGCGCCGTCCCAGAGCGCTGCAGCTCAGCTGCGTAGTCGAGATACCGCTGCCGGATCGCGCCTTGGCGTGACTTAATCCGGTCGGCCCAGGGACGTTCGGCAGTCTTGCCACCCCTCACCTCGCGGAGAACCTCCTCCCGCGCCAGCCGATCGACCTCGGGCGTGATCTTTCGCTGACGCAAGGCCAGCACCGCCCCGCGGTCGGCTTTTCGAGTTCGTCCTCGGGTTCGTCGCGGTGTTGCCTCCGCCGCAATCCCGCGAAGCCGAAGCTCTCCGGCAAACCGTTCGCGCCAGGCCTGAAGGTCTGCCTTACGTGGGTTGAGACGCCGGCCGTCATAGCCCAAAGACTGAACGGTCAGATGGACGTGGGGGTGTTTGTCGTCGAGGTGCTGGACGAAGACGTAGTCGTGATTGTCCCCGAAGGTTTCAATCGCAAACGCCCGCGCCGAATCCTTGACCGCAACCGCGTCAGTTCCCGCCGGCATGGACAGGATGATGTTGATCGAAAGCGACCCATCGCGGCGGCGCTTGTCGTCGAGAACAGCATCGTCCTCCCACCGTTGCTGCAGGTCTTTCAAACCGGACCGACCTATCATCACCGCGCCTTGCTCTGTTTCGGCGTCAAGCTCGCCGTTCCTGGTGATGTAGGCGAGGTGCGATTTGAGATGCGCCACGCTTTTGGTGCGGCCGGTGATCTTGACCATCACCTCCGGCACTCGGCTCACGATGCGTTCGAGCTTCGCACGCATCGCCGGCGTGAGACCCCGGGGAACGGACGGATCGGGAATGTCCCACTCCGGCCGCCTGGGCCGCCGATTGGGTGTTTCCCACACATACGAGATCGGCGGCAATTCGGCGACCAGGTTGGGCTGCGGTGGTCGACGGCGCCCGCTCACCGTCGCGTCTCCCAATAATCGGCGTTGCCGTCGAGGGCACCACGCAATTGCGCGAGCGCCGATTCAATCACGGTCTTCGCATCGTGGATCACGGACAGATCAGGTTCGACCGCCCTGCCCTGCAACGCGCTGGCGTTCGCCGCGCGCGCGATCTGGTTGATGTTGCCGCCGATCCTATTGAGTTCCCGAACAATGGCGCGGAGGACGGCATGCTCGTCTGGAGAATGCTGCACCGGCGATCCCAATCTTGCGCGCACAAGTGCCACAATCCAGCCGGTTCGGGTCATGCCGCGCTGTTGTGAGACCCCCGCGAGCTGCCGCATCTCGCTCTCGCGAAATCGCAACGTCACCTTCTGCGGCCGGCCGACCGGCAACGACGCGATGCGGGCCGATGGCGCGTTCAGCGCATCTGCGATCAGACGTCGCAACAGCGCCGACTTGCCGCCTTCGGTCGCCGCTAGAGCCGAGAAGCTCGCCGCGACATCGTCGGGAATTCGAAGCGATATCAGCGCCATCCGCTCCAATCCCAATCGCGATGTAATACATCGCTGGCGCGAAGCCTATCCTGCACTAGAAAACGCTGAGACCACCCCCTCCGTGTTGGTTTGAACCAACATTCCCCGAGTTTGAAGCCGTCCATACCCAGCCGGCAAAATGACGAATGCTCAATAGCTGTCAGTGAGAACTGGCCAGTGCCAGTGGCTTGCAGGGGGAGAGCTGCCGCCAAAGAAGCACCAGCACAGCGG
The DNA here is from genome assembly GCF_052115025.1 of Bradyrhizobium sp. 2TAF24. Classification (NCBI taxonomy): domain Bacteria; kingdom Pseudomonadati; phylum Pseudomonadota; class Alphaproteobacteria; order Hyphomicrobiales; family Nitrobacteraceae; genus Bradyrhizobium; species Bradyrhizobium sp. 2TAF24. Next base: position 141,002 of record NZ_JBFRFW010000018.1, read on the forward strand.
CAAGCTGGCTGAACAACCGGCTCCCAGGTTGTGGACCGCGACCTTTCAGCAGCCTGCGGCCTCACTACGGCGCTATGGGAAGCGCGTTCGGCCTTCGGCTGCTGCGCTGACGCGCCACCCTTCGGGTGGAAACGTCGCTCCACCGGTACCCGCCGCGAGACTTCGTTGCTCCAATAGCAATAGAAGAAGAACCTCATGGCGAAAGGATCTCCTCGATCCTGAGCGCCGAGACGGCTACTTCTTCCGTCTCCTCCGCACCATCGACTAACACCACGGCATGGCGGGTGCCCTGCAAGGGAATGCGATCCAAAACGAGTTGGCCGGTCCGATGCTCATGCCGCACTTTGATGGTCAGGGATGCTGCCGACCGCGATTGTGCAGCGACACGTAGCCTCGCCGGAGAGTCACCGGTTTCCGCATCTGCGTCTCTGTCCTTGCTCGACGTCCGCCACAGCGAGGCTCTCGGCGCCAAGTCGCGTCGTTCCGGTGACGAAGATTCAGCAGCCGATTGGCTCTGAGCATTGAAGTCATCAGACTCGGCGCGTAAGTCTCGGGCCAACTGGCGGGCCTGCGCATCGGTAAAACTGTCCTGCGTCGCGCAAAAGCGCTCGACCGCTTCTGGATGGGTGCGCCAAGCCTGGTAGAGCTCATAGAGCGCACGGATCGACGAGCTCTCGAGCCTCGCCCGAAGAAATTCTGGCATGCTTTGAACCGAGGCGAACCGCGACACCCAGTCTCTTGGCTTGCCGAGTTTTCGCGAAATTTCGGCCTGCGTGTCGCCGGCGTCCAGACGGCTCGCGACGAACGCGGCTATCTCGGGGGCGCGCAAATCGTCGCGCTGGACGTTTTCGATCATCTGAGCGTATCGATCCGGCTCGCCGCCCTCCTGCAAAAATACCGGGATTTCCTGTAACCCGGCACGCAGCGCAGCGCGATACCGGCGCGCGCCCATGACGATAACGTGTCGGCCCTCCTGGTTGGACCTTCGAACCAGGATAGGTTGCAGCACGCCATGTTCGCGGATCGTCGCCGAAAGTTCATCGAGTTCCTGCTCGCTGAAGACACGGCGCGGCTGATCTGGGTCTTCGTCAATGCGGTCGATCGGGATGCGAAGCGGGCACCCGGCGCCGCCGCTTCCCTTTTCAGCGACGTCGGCAAGGTCTTTGAAACTAAGGTCGAGCGTCACCAGTCATCTCCTCGTGGAGCCGTTCTTCGATCTTGGCGAGAACAGCGCGGATTTCCCGGCCGGCCTCCTGAGCCGAACGGCGTTTGAGACTCCACACCGGGACTCGTTCCGCCACAGCTTCGGCATAGCCGTCGCGAGCCACAATCTGTCCCGGGAAGACATACTTGCCGGCTTCGCGCAGCAACTGCTCCAGATGGGTTCGTTGGCGCGGCGATTTGGTGTTGAAGTTTGATGGCAACAAGCCGAGGAAGGTCATGCCCTCGCGGCCGTAACGCCGTTGCACCCCGATCACGGTCTGCAGCAGGCCTTTGACTCCCTTCACGGAATAGTCCTCAAGGTAGATGGGGGCCAACACGTGCGAGGCCGCAACCAGACATGCCACGCTGCGAAGTCCAAGCGACGGCGGCGTGTCGATGACGCAGGTGTCGAACAGTTCGGCAGCAGCAACAAGATTCTGCTGAAGGGTCATCACGGCAGCGGCACTGCCGCGATCAACGTCGGTCAAGGAGCTGTCTGCTGGCGCCAACGTGATGCCACTGTCGCCGCTGGCGACGATCCGCGCCGCCGGCTGGAACAAATCGGCCGCCGAAGTCTCTCCCATGTGACGTTTGAGCGTGTCGGTCGCATTGCCTTGCGCGTCGGCATCGATCATCAAAACCCGCCGGCCCGACTCCGCCATGAACCAGGCCAGATGAACGGCGAGGGTCGTCTTGCCGACACCGCCTTTCTGGTTGTTGATGACGAGGGTGTTCATAGGTCAGCCCCTGACAATGGGATATGGGCCTGCTTCATCAATGGTCATCCGGGCCGCGACCGCGATTTTGCGATCATGCAGCGGACTGTTAAGCGTGTTCGCTGGATCTGCCACACGCGGTGTTGGTTTGAACCAACACCGCGCCGCGCCGCGGCGATCAACCGGACCATGTCAAAGACCGCGGGCAAAATCCCCTGCCAGAAGAGTCAGGGTCGGCCGATGGCAAAAACGGACGACGATCTGACAGCAAATTCGCGCCGGGGGGAAAAAGAAAAGCGACAGAGCGAAAGGCGAAGCTGTTATCTGAGACTGTTGGTTCAAACCAACATGTTCAGCAGATGGGTTCGCGACGCTAAGCGGAGTGCGCGCGCCTTCTTGGTGCCAGGGATGGAAGCCAGAAGAGCGGGCGCCGCTGTAGTATGGAGAAGAAGAAGTTGATTCGAAAGAATGGGCCCTACAAGATCAATCCCAAACTTGGCTTGGCACCGGTGAATAACAATTTATTTGGCTACGCACCCTTTGGACTTCGGGCCGCACGCTTCGCGATCTCTCGTTCGACAAGAGACAGGGCCCTCTGCAGCCGATCGCGCAGCACGACGTATTCGGGTAAAACGCCGTCCGCGCCGTGATCCGGCTCATTTTGGTCGGCCTCCAGGGTTTCCGCGATCAGGTCATCGAGACCGGCCTTTTCAAGCAGACCAAGCTTCATCATCTCACCAAACATCTCGTCGTCATTTTCTTTCGGCCACGGCTGCACCATTCCGTTGGAATCTAGGTGTGGTTTGAACGTTATACTGAGCAAGACTGCCCGTTCGACGATGCTGCATTCAAGCGGCACAACACCCCAGCGCGTACCGTCCGAACCTTTAAAGCCTGCGACGAAACGATCCGGATAGAGATTGTCGGAAGCTTCTGGTTCGAAGAACGGCACAAAATCTAGCGCGCCAGATCTATCATTGGCCATGATTGCCTCCTCCGGGCTACGGATGCCGCGTTATTGGACGAGGCCACCGGCCAATCCGTTTGTGGACAGCTACAGAAGCCATCACAATAGCGAACGATCGTGACGACATTTTAGCTCCGCTGTCCGGTCACCCAAATCAGATCAGCCACAGCTTTTTAGGGACCGTCATTATGACGCGATCGCATTTTTTGGCTCTGCTTGCGCATCAAAGCGACGATCATCGACCGATTGAAAACTCGCCGGAGGATCCTTTGTCAAGCCATGCGGCTGCATTTCAAGGTGTCGGGCGCGCGTACCAGTCGGCCTCACCAATGATGAAATACCGTGTCATCCGGGTGCCATCCCAATGGTACTGAAGCGTTCGCGCCTGAACGACAGGAAGGCGGATAAGATTCGGCCAGAACAACCCGACTGCCTGCCCGGTCGGCCAGCGCACACTTGGATAGACAATTCCTTCGCTGCCGGAATCCTTCAATGAAAATGCAAGCCGCTGGGCTGGCTTCCAGTCATCGGACTGCAAACAATCATCGAATCCGCCGTTTCGCAAATCATGCAATGATCCGGCGATATGCGCTCTGAGTTCGCGATACTGCGCGTCGGCCGGCGGTTCGTTCGTGCGTGCCATGAACCGCTCGAAATGATGTGCGGTTTCAGCCAAAGCGACCTCGAACCGATCACCACAATACCAGACCCCATAACTGCCGTCGGAAAAGCGTCCCGGACGGTCGCGGGAAACATGGGTGAACGCCGCCATCGCCAGGCTAGAGGTGGGACCGGAGACGCGCCGTTCGACGGGAACTAGGCTGAGATCGCCGATTTGATCGCGCACCCGCGGGTTTGTCTTCGCCTCGGCGCTCGCAATCAGATCCCAATCGGCGGGATCAGCGATGTCTTCGAATAGCCACACAGGAGGATAGATCGTGCGGATGATACGATGGCTGACAGACCAATCGACATCGGCAAGCGGCGGAATGGACGTCACCAGCCACCGCGCTCGGCGTCAAGATAGTTGCGGACCGCCGTCAGATCGCTTGGCGCTCCCGCCAACATCCGATCAAGCGCCGACTTGCCGCCGAAAGCCGTATTAGGTCTCGAAACCCAGGCGTAGCCGCGCTCCGGTTCTGTAAAAAGATGGCGCAAGGCTTTATGGATACCCATCAGGTCTCCGAGGCGCCACACGGTGTCAGGTGGCACCGCACCGATCTCGCCCCGTTTCCATCGATAGAAGGTCGATGGACTTGGTTGCCCAAGAAGCACCCGCGCCTGACTATCGTTTACTTTCCAAAGCCGGAGGAGATTTACCACCGCCCGGAGCATTGCCGCGGCTTCCGCCTGGGTCACTTCGCTTGTCGCGGGATCAGCTGTCTGCGCAATCAACATTTGGCTCATAAATCCACTCCTATGCCAATTGACACAAATATACCACCTTGTGTCATTAGACACAAGCCCGACCCGACAAAGTTCCACCCGGATTTCCCTAATCCAGCTGCATCTATCCTGCGTCGGTAATCGATCGAGACACCTTCCATAGTCCAAGTTCACCGACGTGTTCTCCGGTGCTTGGACGCCCGCCAGCTAGACTAGGCCCTCCTCCTACTGCGGCGATCAGCTCTGGTCGCCCGTGGCGAGGCCCACAAAGCGCGCGGACCCGGACTCCGCGCATCAGGCCCGCTTCTTTTCGCGCAGGCGCGAATTGATCTGCGCCATCAGGATCGGACCAAGGGAAAATTCGCCGGCCTGCGCCTTTCGCGTCAACCCGCGCAGGTAACCGCCGGCCGAATTGATCGCTGTACCGCGCTGCAGGATGCACGCGACGACGATCGCCGCCTGCACCTCGCCCATGACGGTTTGCGCCTCCTCCCAGGCGCTGGGGCTGATTCCCAACATCGATCGAACGACCGCGGCGGTCGCCATGAAATCCCGCCAATTCGAAATGCCGCCCTTGGCGTAATCGACAATGCTGGGGCACCCGTCCAGCACCATTCCCAACGGATACGATCCCTCCGCAACCGGCGACGGTTGAGAGCTTGGCTCAGCCCTCGCCGCCCGGCCTCCTTGGAAGACCGGTTCAAGATCAATTAAGGGGTTTGGGTTTGAATTCTGTATGTGGCGCTCAGACTGGGACTCATTGGCGCTCGGATTCTTGGATTTGATGTGTGCTTCCAGAAGATTGAGCACGTCGTCGGCGAGTTGAGACAACTCGTCAGCGATCGGCTCGAGCTGCTGACGCGTGGCGGTCCTCGGAATCTGGGCTAGCATCGCCCTGAAGGTGGCGTGGACCTCTTGCCAATCGGACGGCCCCTGCCCTCCCCTACGCGTCGGAACACCTTCCTCGATGCCGGTGGCAATCATCTTGGCGATGTCGCGCCGGCAAAGCGTGATGCGCTCGCGCACAAGCCTGAGCGCGCGCGACTCTGCTTCGATGTCGGCCGCTAGGTGCTCGAACTCTTCTGAACGCACGACGAGCGGTGACAGATCGAAGCCAAAGGCAAGCTCGATTTCGCCGGCGCGGCCTTTCCGCGCGTAGCGTTTGCCGTTTGGACTATCGCGCCGAATGATCAACCCGGCGTCGACCAGGACGGCGAGGTGGCGGCGCAATGTCGAAGCAGGCATGCCGTGCGCGCGCAACGTCAGCTTGTCGTTGGACGGAAAGACGATCAGGTCGTCCTCCCCTGTCAGTGCCGTCTCCGGATGGAAGGTCAGTAGCGCGTTCAACACCGAAAGCGAGCGCTCGGACACCCCGAGGCGCGGCCGCGCCGTACAGATGGCGTGGAAGATATGCCATTTGTGCACGACCTTTTCAGGGGGCCGCGCCGTAGCTCCCATTTGGCTTGCCACATGGGCAAGCGTCAGCGATCGCCGCCCGAAGGGCGTCGTTGGAGAGTGTGACTGCATGTCTTCGCCTCAGTTGGGCAAAGAAAATCCGCTCGCCGAAACGGCGCCAAAACGCTTGACAGTGATTCGCGGAAGTGTGATTCTTTGAGTGCCAACACAAAGAAGGGGCTTCCGGAACGGCGACGTGACGGGGGCCTTTTTCTTTTGCCTACGGTTCTCCGACTTAGTTGCGGTGGTCTTGATCCGGCCGGCTCATTCCGACCAGGCAAGTTCGGTTCATGCCGGCGGATCGCCGGCTTTGAATTCCTCGTAGAGGGTTTGCAACCTGTCTCTGACGAAATCGCCGAACCTCGGCGCGACGCGATCGTCAAATGTCAGGGTGAGCTTCTTGCCCGCGCGGGAGACCTTGGCGGCGTGCGTTCCGTCCTTCGCGGACCACGTCTCAGCGCGCGCGCGTGACGACTTTTCGCGCAGACCATCCGCAAGCGCCTCGAAGCGCTTGTCGGTGTCCCATGCGCCGAAAGTTGGGGCCTTGACCATCTCAAGTGCGCGAGCACGGTTGCCCTCTCGCTCCAAGAGATCGGTTAGTTCCTGCCAGCGCACACGGCCGAAGGCTGGTGCAGGCCCGATGGCGTCGATGACCGCGGCCGGGACTCGGGTCGCGATCGCGATGAGTCGCGAGAGCGCGGCCTTGTCGACGTTGAGCGAGGCCATGATGATTTCCCGGGAAAATTTCCGGTCCTCGAGCCGCGCCGCAAAGCGCGCACGCTCGATGAAAGTCAGATCGGTGCGCCCGCTGTTCTCTTGGCCCTGTGCGATGACGAGTTGCTCGTCGGTGAGGGAGCGAACCACCGCCCGCACCTTTATGCCGAGTTCGCGAGCCGCGCGCAGGCGGCGATGACCGAAAGCGACCTCGTAGCCCTCGGTGTCGCCGGGCTTCGGACGAACCAGGATCGGTACGTTTTGCCCATGCTGGCGGATGAGCTCTCTGAAGGCTGCGTTCTGCTCCTCCGTTGCGTCCATGCGGTCGGGCACGAACGAGTTATCAATCAGCGCTGGATCGAGGTCGACGATCACCTGCCCTTCGATAAGCTTCTGCTCGATTTCCTCCGCGCGCTTGACTTTCTCCGAGATACCGCCAAGCGATTGCGATATCGCGCCGAGGGCACTGGATTGCTTGATCGAGCGCTCGAGTCCGAGAAGCGGGCGTGAGCGCTGTGGCGCGGCTTCGTGCAGTTCTTCTCGGGGCGGCAGGGCGTCCGCCGTGGGTGGATCGAAATTGATCTTGCGCGCCATCGTCAACTCCTGGCCCAGACCTGTTTGATCAGGCCTTCGATCTCGCCGTTCACCAGATCGAGCGCTTCGATGGCACGGTCATATGTACCGCGGGTGAACTGGTGTCGCTCGACCTCGTAGAGGGTCTGCTTGGTGAGTCCGGCATCGGCGATCGCGGTGCTCTTAACCATTGGGTGGGTCAGCACGCGTGAGCCGAAGATAGATCGCATCAGACCGACCATCGTGGTCTGCGGCCCATCGCTAGGCTCGTAGCGGGTGACCAGATAGCGCATCCAATCGTATTGGGTTGCGCCGCCGGCCTCGGCGACGACGTCGAGGAGGCTCCCCGTCATGTTGAGGAACTGGGACATCGACATCACGTCGAGCATCTGCGGATGCACGGTGATCAGGACTGCGGTCGCAGCACAGAGCGCGGAGAGTGTGAGGAAGCCGAGTTGCGGTGGGCAATCGATCACCACGACGTCATAGGCGTCGCTGACCTGGGCCAGAGCTTCGCCAATTCTGGCGAAAAACAACGAGTCGTTGCTCTGGCGCGTCATCAACGCCTTTGGCGTCTCATGCTCGAATTCCATGAGTTCGAGCTGGCCTGGAACGATGTGTAGGTTCGGGATGTAGGTGCCACGCACGATTTCTGCCATTTCGCGGCGCTCGGCGTCATAGCGGATAGCGCCGTAGATCGTTTCATTCTCGCCGACATCGAGTTCGGGTTGGTGCCCGAACAATGTCGAGAGGCTCGCTTGCGGATCGAGGTCGATCGCAAGGACGCGGTAGCCTCGGAACGCGAGATACTGGGCTAGATGCGCGGCCGTCGTGGTTTTGCCGCTGCCGCCTTTGAAGTTCATTACTGAGATGACCTGCAGAGCCTCCGCGTCCCGCCGGTGTGGAACATATCGGCGGGCACCTTTCCCGGTGCTGTCGAGGTCGCTTCGCAGCGCGTCGATGTCTTCGATTGAATAACTGCGACGGCTGTTCGGCGGTGCAGGGGGCCCCTTCCCTTCGGAGACGAGTTGCCGAAGATAGCCCTCAGCGATGCCGATAAAGCGCGCGGCCTCCGCCGGCGAGAATCGGCGGATGGTCTTCTCCGCCGCTGGCGGGAAGTCGCGAAGCTGCTGGGCGCGCAGCCGCGCTGAAAGCTCCGCCGCGTCCGCATTGATGAGCGACCGGAGATCACTCAAATTCTCGTCTAGGGTCTTGGTCGACGTCGGCATTCTTGATCTCTGCATCTGCGGATTTTTGAGCAGTTGGCCCCAAAAAGCGCTGATCGCGA
>NZ_JBFRFW010000019.1:0-127666 GCF_052115025.1 Bradyrhizobium sp. 2TAF24
CCCGGCAATGTCGACCTGTTCGCGCCGCACGGCACGATCGATGCGGGAGAGGCGGGCATCCGCGTGTCGGGCAATCTCACGCTCGAGGCGCTGCATGTGCTCAACATTGCCAACATTCAGGTGCAGGGCGCATCGGTCGGCGTGCCGGTAGTGCAGGGGCCGCCGGTCGGCGCGCTGACGTCGGCCAACAACACCGCAGGCGCGACCCAGCAACAGACAGCGGCGCCGCCGCCGCCGAACACGGGGCAGGCATCGATCATCATGGTCGAGGTGCTCGGCTATGGTGGCGGTGACGGCGACGATGAGGGGGACGAGAGTAAACGCAAGCGCCGCAGTGCACTGCCCGACGCCACCGGGCCCCACTACGACCGGACCAGTGCGGTGCAGTTCGTCGGTCTTGGCCGGTTGACGCCAGACGAGCAGCAGGGCCTGACCGAAGACGAACGGCAAAAGCTCGGCGGGCAGCACTGACCGGGGCTGCCGGCGGTCCTGCGGTTCCGCTCGATCTTGCTGATGAATTTTCCGCGCGGCGGGCTTTCACGAGCCCGCCGCGCTGCTTTATGGTTTGTGCACTGCACGGCCGACCTGCAGGCCGGTGCTGGCGCGGCGTTTGGCGCCAGCCACTCGACGCAAGACAGCTTGCCAGACCCTCGTCTCAACTGCTTGAAAATAGGGATGGAAACGAGGCCGGCGGAATCGCATCCGCCGTGCTGGGGAATGCCGCGGATGGCGCCGTGCCATCGGCGGAGGAGGGTCTTATGCCGGTTCGGTATTACGACTGGATCGCCCACCATGCCCGGCGAACGCCGGACAGGATTGCAGCTGTCGATCTCGCGAGCGCGCGCCGTCACAGCTACCGCAGCTTCGACGACCGCATCGCTCGCCTCGCCGAACACCTGTGCAGGCGGTTGCATGTCGGACGCGGTGACCGCGTCGCCGTGCTCGCGCTCAACTCCACCGACACGCTGGAGGTGCAGTTCGCCTGCGGCCGGCTCGGCGCGGTGTTTGTGCCCTTGAATAGCCGCCTGACCGTGCCCGAGCTCGCGTTCATCGTCGGCGATGCTGCGCCGACCGTACTGGTGCATGACGACGATCTCGCCGAGACCGCGCTTGCGGTTACCGCGCGATGCGAGACGCCGGGCGTGCTGAGGCTTGGCCCCGGGGGCTCCTATGAGCGCGCGATCGCAGCCGCGCCCCGGCTCGAGACATCAGCGACTGTGACGCTCGATGACATGTCGACGATCATGTACACCTCCGGCACCACGGGGCGGCCGAAGGGCGCGATCATCACCCACGGCATGACGCTGTGGAACTGCATCAATCTCGGCGGTCCCGCCTACATCACGCCGTCCTCGGTGCTGCTTACGGTGCTACCGCTGTTCCACACCGGCGGGCTCAACTGCTATACCAATCCGGTGCTGCACGCCGGCGGCACGGTGCAGATCATGCGCGCCTTCGATCCCGGACAGGCGCTGGCGCTGATCAGCGATCCGGCAGCGGGCATCAATGTGTTCTTCGGCGTGCCGGCGATCTACCAGTTCATGGCGCAGCATCCGGCCTTCGCTGGCGCCGACTTCAGCCGCCTGATCATCGGCGGTGTCGGCGGCGCGCCGATGCCGGTGCCGCTGCTGAAAATCTGGGAAGGGCGCGGCGTCGCCCTGCAGCAGGGCTATGGCATGACGGAGACCAGCCCCGCGGTGCTGGCGCTCGACCGCGAGGACGCCGCGCGCAAGGCCGGCTCGGCCGGTAAGCCGGTGCTGCACACAGAGGTGCGGGTGGTGAAGCCCGACGGCACGGATGCCGCGGTCGGCGAGCTCGGGGAGTTGTGGGTCAAGGGACCGAACATCACGCCGGGCTACTGGAACAGGCCCGAGGCCAACGCGACCTCCTTCACCGACGGCTGGCTGCACACCGGCGATGCGACGCGGGTGGATGAGGAGGGGTTCTATTATATCGTCGACCGCTGGAAGGACATGTACATCTCCGGTGGCGAAAACGTCTATCCGGCCGAGGTGGAGGATGTGCTCTATCAGCTTCCCGCCATCGCCGAGGCAGCGGTGATCGGCGTGCCGGATGCGCGCTGGGGTGAGGTCGGCGTCGCCATCGTGGCACTGAAGGCAGGCCAGGCGCTGTGCGCGGGCGACATTCATGCCCATTGCGGTGCCAATCTGGCGCGCTTCAAGTGCCCGGGCACCATCCACTTCATCGAAGCGCTGCCACGCAACGCCACCGGCAAGGTACACAAGCCGACCCTTCGTGAAAAATTTGGCGCGCCGGGCTCGCTCGACGTCGCTGGAGCCGCGGCGCCCTGAGCGGGAGAGTCCGTCCAAGGCCGCTGCCAACAACGACAGAACCAGCATTTCCCAGGAGAGGACCGTTCATGACCATGAGACTATCGCCTTCGTCCGTTGCGCGTCCGATCGCCGCCGCCTTCATCATCGGTACGCTGATGAGCAGTGGCGCGGCGCTCGCCCAGAAAGCCTATGATCCAGGTGCGACCGATACCGAAATCAAGATCGGCAATATTGAGGCCTACAGCGGTCCGGCGTCCGCCTATGGCATCATCGGCAAAGTCGAGGACGCCTATTTCAAGATGATCAACGATCAGGGCGGCATCAACGGCCGCAAGATCAATTTCATCTCCTATGACGACGGCTACAGCCCGCCGAAGACCGTGGAGCAGGCGCGCAAGCTGATCGAGAGCGACGAGGTCCTGCTGATCTTCAATGCGCTCGGCACCGGGCCCAATACCGCCATCCAGAAGTACCACAACGCCAAGAAGATACCGCAGCTGTTCGTCGCCACCGGCGCCAGCAAGTGGGACGATCCCAAGCAATTTCCCTGGACCATCGGCTTTCAGCCGAGCTACCGCTCCGAGGCACGGATCTTCGCCAAGTACATCCTCAAGGAGAAGCCGGATGCGAAGGTCGCGGTGTTCTATCAAAATGACGATTTCGGCAAGGATTATCTCGCCGGACTCAAGGACGTGTTCGGCGACAAGGCGTCGAAGCTGATCATCGCCGAGGAGAGCTACGAGATCTCCGAGCCGACCATCGACTCCCATATCGTCAAGCTAAAGGCGAGCGGTGCCGATGTCCTTGTTGATATCACCACACCGAAATTCGCGGCGCAGGCGATCAAGAAGATCGCCGAGCTCGACTGGAAGCCGATGCATCTGCTGACCGACGTCAGCATCTCGATCGGCGCGGTAATGAAGCCGGCAGGATTCGAGGCCTCGGAGGGCGTGCTGTCAGCGCACTACCTCAAGGACGCTTCCGACAGCCAGTGGGCGAGCGACCCCGGCATGAAAAAGTTCGATGCCTTCTTCGAGAAGTACATGCCGGGAGCCAACCGCGCCGACCTTAACGCCGTGTATGGTTACGCTGCCGCCCAGACCATGGTGCAGGTGCTCAAGCAGAGTGGCGACAACCTGACGCGCGCCAACGTCATGAAGCAAGCGGCGAGCCTGAAGGATTTTACGCCGGATACCCTGATCCCTGGTGTCAGGATCAACACCAGCGCCACCGATTTCGCTCCCATCGAGCAGTTGCAGATGATGCGTTTCAAGGGCGGCAAGTGGGAGCTGTTCGGCGACATCATCAGCGCCGAAACCGGCGGCTGACCGAACCGACGATCGCGCATGCCCGGGCCGGCGCCAAACCGCGCCGGCCCGGATCGTTCTGAAAGAGTGCCGTAGCTTCGCAGCCTACCAGCTTGCCGGCAGCCGTTTCAGGCCGCGCAGCACGAAGGTCGGCCGCCATTGCGGGTCATCCGCATCGTCGAGGCGAAGGCCAGGCAGCCGTCGCAACAGTGTGGCGATCGCGATCTCGGCCTCGATGCGGGCGAGCTGGGCGCCAAGGCAGAAGTGAATGCCACCGCCGAAAGACATCGGCTTGACGTTCGCCCGGGTGACGTCGAGACGATCCGGATGGTCGGGGTAGACCGCCGGGTCGCGGTTGGCCGAGCCCAGCAGGCACAGCACGTTCTCCCCCTTGGGAATTGTCCTGCCGCCGATGTCGTCGATGTCTTCCAGCGCCACGCGCCCGGTGGACTGGACGGAGGAATCGTACCGCAGGAATTCCTCGATGGCATTGGTCATGAGCGCTGGGTTGGCCTTGAGCAGCGCCAGCTGATCCGGATGACGGTGCAGGGCCAACAGCCCGTTGCCGATGAGGTTGACCGTGGTCTCGTGGCCGGCACCGAACAGCAGGATGATGTTGGCGGTGAGTTCCTCGTTGGTCAGCTTCTGGCCGTCCTCCTCCGCATGCACCAGCTGGGTGGTGAGGTCGTCGCCGGGGCTGCGGCGACGCAGCTCGAACAACTGGCGGAAGTACATCTGGGCCATTTCATTGCCGGCGTTGGCTTCCTTGAGCTCCTGCGGCGACAGCGGCACGGGATCGAGCAGGCGCCCGCCGTCGCGTGAGCTCTTGTAGAACACCTCGCGGTGATCCTCCGGGATTCCGAGCATGTCACAGATGATGGTCACCGGCAGGCGGAACGCGAAATCCTCGATCAGGTCCATATGGCCCTGCGGGATCAGGCGATCGAGTGTCTGGTCGACGATCTGCTGGATACGCGGGCGCATATCCTCGACCCGGCGTGCGGTGAACGCCTTGACGACCAGGCCGCGCAGCCGGGTGTGGTCCGGCGGGTCCTGCACCAGCATCCAGTGGCGCATGCTGCGGTAGACCGGCTCCTGCAGAATCTGCGCGCCGTTGCGCCGTGTCATGCGGTCGACGAAATCCTTGCCGAAACGCTTGTCGCGCAGGATCTGGCTGACGTCGGCATGACGGCTGGCGAGATAGATCCCGAGCGGTGTTAGCGGCAACGGGTCACCGCGGCGCAGGCGCTCATAGGTCGGGTAGGGATCACGGATGAAATCCGGCGACAGCGGATTGAACAGGGGCTGCGTTGTCGGGACCTGGAGAGGTTCGCTCACATATGCCTCGCGGTCGGGATCGCATGAGCCGATCGTTGCGAGCCTACGTCCTTCGTCGGGCCGGTGCAATCTGGTCGTCGCGGTGCGCCGTCGACGGGAGCCGGGCGGGCCTAGCCGTCGAGACCTGTCCGGACGGCGCGCGGCGATGTGGCGAGGCGACCGCCGGGCCGCAGGTGCAAGGTCGGCCGATCGACGTCGTCGTTTCCGATCACGACGTCGGCGCCGGTCATGGGCGTGCATTGCGCTGCGTAGAGGTCATAGGCCGGGCGATAGCGGCGAGCATAGAGCGTGCGGATGGCCTCGACATCACCGTTGGAGGCTGCATCACGGGCAACGCCTCTTTGTTCGGAGACGACCGCGGTCGTTTCGACGAAAACGGTCAGGTCCCAGCCGGCGCTGAGCTCGGGGCGCTGCAGAAACGTGCCGTCGACGATCAGGATGGCGTGCGGACCGGCCGTCCGTGGCAACTGCGCAATCGGCTGATCGGCGGCGAGGTCGAACGAGGCGGTGCGGTAGAGACGGTCGCCACCGGGGCCGAGCGGCGTCAGCAGCAGCGCCATCACCGCCGCGAGGTCGCGGGCGTCGTGATAGTAGCCTTCCGCCGAATGCCGGCCGCGGGCATAGCGCTCGGCCCTGGGACGGTGAAAGCCGTCGATCGAGCTGCGGATGACCTCACGGCCGAGGCCGCGCAGAGTGCCGGCAAGTTCGTCGGCCAGCGTGGTCTTGCCCGACGCGGTGCGACCGTCCACGGCAATGCGCAGCGGCCACTCCTGGTGGAAGTTGTCGATGGCGCCCGCGAGCGCGGTGAGCATGGCGGTCCGATGGGGCAAGTGGCAGGCTCGCTGACAAGACAAGCGCCGTCTATAGGCAGGCCCCGAGGCCAGTTCAAATCACACAATGTGTTGAGATGTGACACGGTCGCGCCGTGCCGCCGCCGATCTGCTATGATGGTGCCGATGACGAATGGATGACCCGCATGAAAGACAAGAAAGACATCGTCGAAAACTGGCTGCCGCGTTACACCGGCGTGCCGCTGTCGGATTTCGCGCCCTACATCCTGCTGACCAATTTCGAGCATTATGTCGCCTGGTTCGCCGCGCAGCACGGGGTGCCGGTGCGTGGGGACGACCGCCCCATGCCCAACGTCACCGCGAACGGCGTCACCCTGATCAATTTCGGCATGGGCAGCCCCAATGCGGCCACCGTGATGGATCTGCTCAGCGCGATCGCGCCGAAGGCAGTGTTGTTTCTCGGCAAGTGCGGCGGCCTCAAGCGCAAGAACGAGATCGGCGACCTGATCCTGCCGATCGCAGCGATCCGCGGCGAGGGCACTTCGAACGATTATCTGCCGGCCGAGGTTCCGGCGCTGCCGGCGTTCCAGCTGCAGCGCGCGGTGTCCTCGACCATCCGCGACCTCGGCCATGATTACTGGACGGGCACGGTCTACACCACCAACCGCCGGGTCTGGGAACACGACGATCGTTTCAAGGAGCAGTTGCGCCGCACCCGCGCCATGGCGATCGACATGGAGACCGCGACCATTTTCGCGGCCGGGTTCGCCAACCACATTCCGACCGGCGCACTGCTGCTGGTGTCGGACCAGCCGATGGTCCCGGAAGGCGTCAAAACCGCGGAATCCGATCGCAAGGTGACGGAGAGCTATGTCGAGACCCACATCCGGGTCGGGATCGAAGCCCTGCAGCACGTCCGCGCCCGCGGACAGAGCGTCAAGCACCTGCGGTTCGAGGACGATTTCGATGGTGACCACGCGCCGTGAGCGCGGCGGCACGGCAGGCTCCGGGCGTTTATTCGAACGCCCGCAGCGCTTGCAGCGGCATCCATTGATCGCGCACCTTGATGTAGGACCGTTTTACGGCCGCCCATGCGATGCGATGGGCGATCTCCTCCTGCCGCGCGTCTCCTGCATGGGAAGCGAACGCATGGTTGAAGGCCGCGCGATAGATATCCTGCGCGTGCGGCGGCAGATGGCTGCGGACAGAGGCGGGCAGTTCGGCATTCCGCTGATAGGGCATGGCGCGGCTTCCGGGACTTGATCTCGGGCGCCCCCTCAGCAAGCATAACCGCACGCGCGGTTTGTACGGATTGATGAAGGTCAAAGGGCGGGCTGCGCCCGCCGGATGCGGTGCTCCGCACGGCTGGTTCCCCGGCGCTTTGATAGATACCATCATGAAAAGGTCGTGGTGGGATGTTTCGATGCTGATCCGCAGGAGACTGCGATGGTCGGGGGATTGACCGGCCATCATCCCGGGGAGACGGCCGGGATGGCGCGCGTGGATGGCGCACATGACACAGCGACCGGGCAAGACCGACCCGCCAAAGGCCTCCGGCACGACCGCACCGGTGGCCCCCTGGCTCTGGCCGCTGACCGCGACGCAAATGGCGGTGGAGGCGTGGCTTGGGTGGTTCGAGCGCAGTGCGGCGGTGCCGGAGCCGCGCGCCGCGGAGGCTTTGCCCTGGACCACCCCGAACGAGATCGCGCTCGAGCTGATCACCATGCGGCTGCGCGACTTTTCGGCGACGGATGGCGGGCAGGCGACGCTGATCTGCGCGCCCTACGCCTTGCATAGCGCACTGATCGCCGATTTCGCCCCCGGGCACAGCCTGGTCGAGACGCTGCGTGCGGAGGGGATCGGCCGGCTGTATCTGACTGACTGGCGCTCGGCCACGCCGGACATGCGGTTTCTGACGATCGACAGCTATCTCGCCGATCTCAATGTTGCGATCGACGACATCGGCACGCCGGTCGACCTTATCGGCCTGTGCCAGGGCGGATGGCTGTCACTGGTCTATGCGGCGCGCTTTCCGGAAAAGGTGCGGCGGCTGGTTCTGGTCGGCACCCCGGTGGACGTTGCCATCGAGTCCGAGCTGACGCGCTCGGTGGCCGCGGCGCCGCCAGGCGCATTTGAGGCGCTGGTGACGGGCGGAGGAGGTCTGGTGCAGGGTGAGCAGTTGCTCCACTTGTGGAGCCGCCCGCCCGAGGTGGAAGCCGCCTTGCAGCGGAATCTGTCTCCCGACGAGCCGGGTGATCGACTGCTGCGGGAGCGGTTCGAGCGCTGGCATGCCGCGACGCTGGATCTGCCCGGGACGTTCTATCTCGAGGCTGTCACCTGGATCTTCAGGGACAATCGGCTGCCGGCAGGCCTGTGGACCGCGCTCGGCCGGGAGATTCATCTCGGCGAGGTTCGCACACCCGTCTTTCTGCTGATCGGGGCGAGCGACGAAATCGTGCCGGCCGAACAGGCGATGGCGACGGCGGCGCATGTGGGAACACCACGCGCCTTCATCGGCGCCGAAATCGTGCCATCCGGACATCTCGGCCTTTTCATCGGCCGCAGGACGCTCGCCGGCGCGTGGCGGCGGGTCGCCCGATGGCTGCGCGACGATCTTCCCCGGCAGCGCCCGCGCGACGTGGCGTCCATTTGAAGTGAAGGCCCGGATGACCGTTGTTCCGGGTGGCGTCGCCCGGCGCGCTTGCCCGCTTCAGCGCGATCGGCAATGGTGTCGGCGGACAACAGGAGTTCAAGCGCCGACATGAGCTTTCACGCGATTTACCGCCAGGGTTTTGCACGTGTGGCGGCCTGCGTTACGGTCTGCAGCCCCGCCGATCCGGCCAGCAATGCAGCCGCCATCTGTGACGCGGTGCGAACCTGTCACGCGCGCTCGGTCGCGGTCGCGGTATTTCCGGAGCTATGCCTGTCGGGCTATTCCATCGAGGACCTGCTCAAGCAGGTGCCGCTGCTGGACGCGGTCGAGCGGGCGGTCGCAGACATTGTGCGGGCATCGACGGAACTCATGACCGTTGTGGTGGTCGGCGCGCCGCTGCGGTTCGGCGCGCGAATCTACAACTGCGCCGTGGTGATACACCGCGGACGGATTCTCGGCGTGGTGCCGAAGACCTACCTGCCGACCTATCGCGAATTCTACGAGGGTCGCCATTTCGCGTCCGGTGCGGGCATGACGGGGCTCGAGATCGCGATCGCCGGTATGGTTGCGCCCTTCGGCGTCGACCTGCTGTTTGCGGCCGACGACGTCCCCGGGCTCACGGTCGGCATCGAGATCTGCGAGGACATGTGGGTGCCGGCGACGCCGGGGGCGGAATTGGCGCTGGCGGGAGCGAGCGTCCTGCTCAACCTCTCGGGCAGCCCGATCACCATCGGCCGGGCGCGGTCGCGCGCGCTGCTGTGCCAGTCGTTCTCGGCACGCTGCCTCGCCGCCTATGTCTATGCCGCCGCCGGCGCCGGCGAATCCACGACGGACCTCGCCTGGGATGGGCAGACGTCGATCTTCGAGAACGGCGTCCTGCTGGCCGAAGGCGAACGATTCGCTCAGGAAGGGCAGATCACGCTCGCCGATGTCGACCTCGACCTGCTGCGCCAGGAGCGGCTGCTGATGGGCACCTTCGACGACAACGCCCGTCAGCGCGACGGGCGTGGCCAGAGCTGGCGACGGATCGCGTTCACGCTGCAGCCGCCCATGGCGGATGTCGGCTTTCTCAGGACGATCGAGCGCTTTCCGTTCGTGCCGAGCGATGAAGCGCGGCTCGAGCAGGACTGCTATGAAGCCTACAACATCCAGGTGGCAGGCCTTGTGCAGCGGATGCGGTCGACCAGCACCAAGCGGGTGGTGATCGGGGTGTCGGGCGGACTGGATTCGACCCATGCACTGATTGTCGCCGCCAAGGCCGTCGATCTGCTCGGCCTGCCACGGACCAACGTGCTCGCCTATACGATGCCGGGCTTCGCGACCGGCGACCAGAGCAAGACATTCGCCTGGGACCTGATGCGCGCGCTCGGCGTCAGCGCCTCCGAGCTCGACATCCGGGCGACGGCGACACTGATGCTGAAAGAGATCGCGCATCCGTTCGGCCGTGGCGAACCCGTCTATGACATTACCTTTGAGAACGTGCAGGCCGGATTGCGCACAGACTATCTGTTCCGCCTGGCCAACCATCATCATGGCATCGTCATCGGCACCGGTGATCTGTCGGAGCTCGCGCTCGGCTGGTGTACCTATGGCGTCGGCGATCAGATGTCGCATTACAACGTCAACTCCGGCATTCCGAAGACGCTGATCCAGCACCTGATCCGCTGGGTCGTCGCCTCGCGACAGTTTCCGGACGAGGTCGGCAAGACGTTGACGGCGATCGTGGCGGCGGAAATCTCGCCGGAGCTCGTGCCGGTCGGGGCCGGCGAGAAGCCGCAGAGCACGGAGGCCGCGATCGGCCCCTATGCCCTGCAGGATTTCAATCTGTTCTACACACTAAGCTATGGCTTCCGCCCGTCGAAGATCGCCTTCCTGGCGCTGCGGGCCTGGCAGGAGGTCGGGGCGGGCGCGTGGCCGCCGGGCTTTCCGGCGCCGATGCGGCGGGCTTATGACCTCGGCGAAATTCGCCATTGGCTCGAGGTGTTCGTGCGGCGCTTCTTCGCCTTCAGCCAGTTCAAGCGCTCGGCGATGCCGAACGGTCCCAAGGTGTCCGCGGGGGGCGCGTTGTCGCCGCGCGGCGACTGGCGCGCGCCGTCGGACGGAAATGCCGCGGTGTGGCTCGACGATCTCGACCGCAACGTGCCGCGCGAGGTGATCAAAGCGCCCTGACGCGACGGGCCTGATGGGCGCCGTCGGTGCCGGACGAGCCGGGCGGCACGCTATATGTATCCGCCGCTATTTGCCGCCGTCCCATCATCTTGCGGGCCCGATGGCTTGACAAGTCGCGGGCTTGGGCAAATGGTACCGCCGTTGGTTCCTGTCCCAGACAGGCGAAGAGGGAATGCGATCGGGCTCGTGCCATCAGGCAGGGCCCGAAGTGCAGCCGCCCCCGCGACCGTGACCGGAGAGATGCCCACAGGCCACTGACCCGACCGGGTCGGGAAGGCGGGATCGAAGGGAAAACCCCGCTCCGCAAGCCGGGAGACCTGCCAACGCAGTGCTTGAAACCGGCGGACGGGGTGTTCCGCGACGGGGGAGCGAACCTTGCAATCATCGGTTCGCGCGCCTCATCGCCTCCCACCGAAACTTCCAAGAGGGCGATGACCATCACGCTTCATGTCTGTGTCACCTGCCATGCCGGCGAGATGCCGGGCACCGGCGGGATCGCACGTGATCGGCGCACGGTCCTCGGAATGTGGCGTGCCGCGACCGCCTCGCGGGCCGTCTCATGAGCGCCGTCGCGATCAAGGGCTGGTGCCCCGGCGCGCTGCGGCCGATGCAGTCCGGGGATGGGCTGGTGGTCCGGATACGGCCACGGGGCGGCCGAATCGATGCACGGCAGGCGGCGGGCGTCGCGGCGCTCGCGGAACGGTATGGCAACGGCCTGATCGACCTGACCGGCCGGGCCAACCTTCAGATCAGGGGCGTCAGCGACGCCAGCCACACGCCGCTGATCGACGGACTGGCGCGGCTTGGGCTGCTCGATTCAGATGGCGCGGCCGAGGCGCGGCGCAACATCCTGGTAACGCCATTCTGGGGGGCAGGCGATGATGTCACCGCGCTCGCGGCGGAACTCGAAGGCGCGCTTGCGGTTGGTCCCGCCGGCCTTCCGACCAAGTTCGGCTTTGCCGTTGATTGCGGTGAGGAGCGGGTGCTGACCGGCGCGTCCGCCGATATTCGGATCGAACGCGACATCGCCGGCGGGCTGATCGTGCGGGCCGATGGCGTCGAGCGAGGCTGCGCTGTGACACGGGCAGAGGCGGTGCCCGCCGCGCTGGCCCTTGCCGAGTGGTTCGTGACGTCGGCAGGCGCTGCGAACGGACGCCGGCGGATGGCCGCGCATCTCGGCGCCGGCGCGCGCCTGCCGGAAGCTTTTCGTGCGGATGTCAGGCTTTCGCGCGCCCGCGCCGTGCCGCATCCCGCCTGCTATCCGCTTGGCGTGATGATCGGCGTGGCGTTCGGGCAGCTCACCCACGCCGCGCTTGCAGATCTTGCCGGGCGGGTGCAGGGCCTGCGCTTGACGCCATGGCGCATGATCCTGGCCGAGGGACTTCAGGAGATGCCGCGCGACGACAACGTCTTCATCACGCGCGCCGACGATCCGCGGCTGCGTGTCGTCGCCTGCAGCGGCGCGCCGGCCTGTAGCGAGGCGTTGGCCGATACACGGACGCTGGTGGCTGCGCTTGCACCGTATCTTGCAGCCGATTCCCGGCTTCACGTTTCAGGGTGCGCCAAGGGCTGTGCCCAATCCGGGCCTGCATCGATCACGCTGGTCGCGACCCCCAATGGGTTCGATCTCATTCGCGACGGCTCGACGCGGGATGCGCCTGTCCGGCATGGACTGAGCAAGGCAGATCTGGTCGCAGATCCCGCGATTCTGGTGGGAGGGCGCTGATGCCGCATGTCTACGAAACCGATGGCGCGGCGATCTATCGTCAATCCTTCTCGATCATCCGGGCGGAGGCCGACCTCGCGCGCTTTTCGGCCGACGAGGAACCGGTGGTGGTGCGCATGATCCATGCCGCGGGGATGGTGGGGCTCGAGCGCCATGTGCGCTTCACGCCGGGCATGGCGAGTGCCGCGCGCGCCGCCTTGCAGAACGGCGCGCCCATTCTCTGCGATGCGCGCATGGTCTCGGAAGGAATCACGCGTGCACGGCTGCCGGCCGGCAACGCCGTCATCTGCACGCTCGGTGATCCGGCAGTGCCGGGCCTTGCAAAGGCGATGCACAACACCCGCTCCGCGGCCGCGCTGGAGTTGTGGCGGCCGCATCTCGACGGCGCGATCGTCGCCATCGGCAACGCGCCGACCGCGTTGTTTCACCTTCTCAACATGCTGGATGATCGCGGTTGTCCACGACCGGCGGCGATCATCGGCTGCCCGGTCGGCTTTGTCGGTGCCGCCGAATCCAAGGCGGCGCTGATGGCCGGTCCACCCACGCCGGCCCTCACGGTGGAAGGGCGCCT
Organism: Bradyrhizobium sp. 2TAF24; assembly: GCF_052115025.1. Classification (NCBI taxonomy): domain Bacteria; kingdom Pseudomonadati; phylum Pseudomonadota; class Alphaproteobacteria; order Hyphomicrobiales; family Nitrobacteraceae; genus Bradyrhizobium; species Bradyrhizobium sp. 2TAF24. Next base: position 12,850 of record NZ_JBFRFW010000019.1, read on the forward strand.
GGGAGGCTCGGCGATCACCGTTGCCGCGGTCAACGCGTTGGCGAGCCGGAGCGAATAACCATGGGACGTATCATTTGCTGCGGCCTCGGGCCGGGCGATCCCGATCTGATGAGCGTGCGCGCCGACCGCGAGATCCGCGCGGCGCGACATGTCGCCTACTTCCGCAAGAAGGGGCGTCCCGGCCAGGCCCGGCGCATCGTCGAGGGCATGCTGGCTGAGGATGTCAGCGAATATCCGATGGAATATCCTGTGACCACGGAGATCGCCTTCGACAGCCCGGACTATGTGCGTCTTCTGGCCGACTTCTACGATGCGTGGGCCGAGCGCCTGGCGCGGCTCGCGGAAACGACCGACGTGGTCGTGCTGTGCGAGGGCGATCCCTATTTCTACGGCTCCTTCATGCACCTGCACGCGCGCCTGCAGGGGCGGGCCGAGGTCGAGGTGATTGCGGGCATTCCCGGGATGGCCGGCTGCTGGAACGCCGTCGGCCAGCCGATCGCCCTCGGCGACGACGTGATGACCGTGCTGATGGGGACCTTGTCGGAGGACGAGCTCACGCGGCGTGCCGGGAATTCCGATGCGCTGGTGATCATGAAGACCGGGCGCAACCTGCACAAGGTTCGCCGCGCGCTCGCGGCTGCGGGCCGTCTTGCGGAAGCGTGGCTGATCGAGCGCGGCACCATGCCGGGCCAGCGTGTGATGCGCCTGAGCGATGTCGAGGAGCGTGATTGTCCCTATTTCGCGATCGTTCTCGTCCATGGGCGAGGGCGGGCCATGGAGACGGCGGAATGACCGGCTCGCTCAGCATCGCCGGACTTGGGCCCGGTGATCAGGCGCTGATCACGCCGGAGGTCTCCGCGGCGCTCGCGGCTGCGACCGACATTCTCGGCTATGCGCCTTACGTTGCGCGCGTGCCGCCACGTGAGGGGCTCGTGCTGCATCCGTCGGACAACCGCATGGAGCTGCAGCGTGCGACCGACGCCCTGCGGCTCGCGGCCGAGGGCCGCCATGTGGTCGTGGTGTCGTCAGGCGATCCCGGCGTGTTTGCGATGGCCTCCGCCGTGTTCGAGGCACTCGAGGCCGCGCCGCACTGGCAGGGGCTTGCGATCCGGGTGCTGCCCGGCATCACCGCGATGCTGGCGGCCGCGGCCCATGCGGGCGCGCCGCTCGGTCACGATTTCTGTGCGATCAATCTCTCCGACAACCTGAAGCCGTGGTCGACGATCGAAAAGCGGCTGCAACTGGCGGCCGAGGCGGATTTTGCGATCGCGCTCTACAATCCACGCTCGGCGAGCCGCCCCGATGGCTTTGGACGCGCGCTCGCGCTCCTGAACGACGCCGGCCACGGCGACCGCCTCGTGATTTTCGCACGGGCGGTCTCTACACCCGAAGAGCGCATTGAAACGGTGCGGCTGCGTGACGCGCGGCCGGACATGGCCGACATGCGAACCCTGGTCATCGTCGGCAATGCCGCGATGCGCCGCGTCGGTCGCTGGGTCTATGCGCCGAGACACGCCCGATGACCGAGCCATCGCATGACGTCATCGACGCTTTCCGCCCGTGGCCGTTCCGGCAGCTCCGGGCGCGTCAGCATGATCACGGGAAGGTCGAGCTCACGCGCGGCATCGATCTTGGCGCGCGCCCCGGTTCCTCCCGAGTTGCGGGCGACGATCCACGCGATGGCGCGCTCACGCATCATCGTGCGCTCGTCGGCGAGCGTGAAGGGACCGCGCGACACCAGGACATCGGCATCGGGCAGCGGCAATGCCCCGGCGGGCGGATCGACGAACCGCAAGGTATAGGCATGTTGCGGCTTCGTGCCGAAGGGAGCGATGTGCTGGCGGCCGATCGCGAGAAACACACGGGCCGGCGCATCCGGCAAAGCCGCGACCGCCGCGGCGATGTCATGGACCTCGATCCAGGTGTCGCCGGGCATTTTCGCCCATGGCGCGCGTTCGAGCGCGATCAGCGGCGTAGCGGTGGCCGCGCAGGCCGCCACTGCGTTGCGGCTGATCTCGGCCGCAAAGGGATGGGTCGCGTCGATGACGTGGGTCACGCCTTCCCGACGAATGTAATCGGCAAGACCGTCGACGCCGCCAAAGCCGCCGATGCGGGTCGGCAGCGGCTGGCTTGCTGGCGCACGTGTGCGCCCGCCGTAGGAATAGACGGCGTCGATGCCTGCGCGCGCAACGGCATCCGCGAGCAAATTGGCGTCGTGCGTTCCGCCCAGAATGAGCGCGCGCATGGTTAATCCTTGGCTGACCATTGTCGGGATTGGCGAAGATGGCATCGCCGGCCTCTCGGACGCAAGCCGTAAAGCGCTCGCTGACGCCGAGATAGTGTTCGGTGGCGAGCGACATCTGCAGCTGGCCGGCGTCGCGGTGCGCGGCCGTCCCTGGCCGGTGCCGTTCGAGGTGGAGGGCGTACTGGCCTGCCGCGGCCGCGCCACTGTGGTGCTCGCGTCCGGTGATCCGTTCTGGCATGGCGTCGGCAGTGGCCTCGCCGAGCGGCTGCAGGAGGACGAATGGATCGCCCATCCCGCGCCCTCGACATTCTCGCTGGCTGCCGCACGGCTGGGCTGGCGGCTCGAAGCCGTTACCTGTCTCGGACTGCACGCCGCCCCTTTCGAACGCCTGCTGCCGCATCTGGTGCGCGGCGCGCGGATCATCTGCCTCGTGCGCGATGGCAACACTGTCGGTGACCTCGCGGCATGGCTGACGGCGCGCGGCTGGGGTGAAACGCAGGTGTGGCGTCTCCAGGCGCTGGGCGGACCGCGCGAGGCCATCACCCGGCATCGCGCGGATGCCGACATCGCCGGCCCTGCGGCCGGTCCTGTGGCCGTTGCGCTGGAGGCGTGCGGATCGGACGGACTGCCGCGCAGCTCAGGCCTGCCCGATGCGCTCTTTGCGCATGACGGCCAGATCACCAAGCAGCCGATGCGGGCGCTCGCGCTGTCGGCGCTGACGCCAAGGCCAGGCGAACGCCTGTGGGACATTGGTGCCGGGTCCGGCTCCATTTCGATCGAGTGGGCTTTGCAAGGCGGTTCGGCAATCGCGATCGAGGCGAGGGACGACCGCATCGTCAACATTCGCCGCAATGTCGCGGCGTTCGGCCTCTCGCATCGGATCACGGTAATGGAAGGAGCCGCGCCGGGTATTCTTGCTGGCCTGGAGGCGCCGCACGCCGTTTTTGTCGGCGGTGGTTTCGATGGTGCGACGTTCGATGCGGTGTGGTCTGGGATCGCGACGGGAGCGCGGATGGTCGTGCACGGGGTGACGCTCGAGACCGAGGCGCTGTTGGCGGACCTGCACCAGCGCCACGGCGGCGAACTGATGCAGGTCGGGATTGCGCATGCGGGTAAGCTCGGACGCTTCCGGTCCTGGGAGCCGGCGCGACCGGTGGTGCAATGGAGTGTGGTGAAGTGAAGGTGGCAGGCTTCGGCTTCAGGCGCGACGTGACGGCGGCTTCGCTGCGTGATGCGCTCACGGCCGCCGGTGGTCACGATGGCCTGGCTGCGGTGGCGACGCTCAGTGACAAGGCCGAGGCCACCGCGCTCAAGCAGCTGGCCGGCGAACTCAACCTGTCGATCCAGGCCGTCCCGGCTGATCGGCTGGTGGGCGTCGCCACGTTCACCCAGTCCGGTGTGATCGCGGCGCGGTTTGGCACGGGCTCCGTCGCCGAAGCCGTGGCGCTGGTGGCGGCTGGCCGGCATGCGCGCCTCGTTTCGCCCCGCGCTGTATCGCGCGACGGCATGGCCACGGCCGCGATCGCGGAAGGAGAGGGCGAATGACGGTGCATTTCATCGGTGCAGGGCCGGGCGCGGCGGATCTCCTGACATTGCGGGGGCGGGATCTCATCGCCGCCTGTCCGGTGTGTCTCTATGCCGGCTCGCTGGTTCCCGAGGGTGTGCTGGCGCATTGCCCGCAAGGCGCGCGGATCGTCAACACCGCGCCGCTGTCGCTCGACGAGATCATCTCGGAGATCGTCGCCGCGCATCGCGCCGGCCAGGACGTCGCACGGCTGCATTCCGGCGATCTCTCGATCTGGTCGGCGATGGGCGAGCAGCTGCGGCGTCTGCGCGAGCTCGGGATTCCCTATTCGGTCACACCCGGTGTGCCGGCATTCTCCGCGGCAGCCGCGGCACTCGGCGCGGAGCTGACGCTGCCGGGACTGGCGCAGTCCGTCGTGTTGACGCGGACGTCCGGCCGCGCCAGCGCCATGCCGCAAGGCGAGCAGCTGGTGGCTTTCGCTGCCACCGGTGCCGTGCTCGCCATCCATCTGTCGATCCATGTGCTCGCCAAGGTGGTGGCCGAGCTGACGCCGCATTATGGTGCGGACTGCCCGGTGGCCATCGTCTGGCGCGCGAGCTGGCCGGACCAGCGCATCATCCATGCGACCCTCGGCACGCTCGACGCGGCGGTGGGCGCCGAGCTCGAGCGCACGGCACTGATCCTGGTGGGCAGGACGCTGGGCGCGCAGGAGTTCGCCGAGAGCCGTCTCTACGCGGTCGACTACGACCGCCGCTACCGGCCGCTCGGGCCGGCGCCGCGCTTTCCGGAGACCTCCGGATGACGACCGGTCTTGTCATCTCCGCACCGGGATCAGGTGTCGGCAAAACGACGCTGACGCTGGCGCTGGCGCGCGCCTATCGTGACCGCGGGCTGAAGGTGCAGTGTTTCAAGAGCGGCCCCGACTACATCGATCCCGCCTTTCATGCGACGGCCACCGGACGCGCCTCGATCAACCTTGACAGCTGGGCGATGCCGCGGGCGTTGATCGATGCCCTCGCGGCGCGCGGCACGGATGCCGATTTCGTCCTCGCCGAGGGCGCCATGGGCCTGTTCGACGGCGCTCCGGCCGTGGGCGTCTGCGGCACCGGCGCCACCGCGGACATTGCCGAGATGATGGGCTGGCCCGTCCTGCTCGTGCTCGATCCCTCCGGCCAGGCGCAGACCGCGGCGGCCATCGCCGCGGGATTGCGCGGCTTCCGTGCCGGGGTCCGGATCGCAGGCGTCGTCCTCAACCGCGTGGCCAGCGCACGGCATGAGGATGTCGTGCGCCGCGCGCTGGAGGGCATCGGCATGGCCGTGCTCGGAGCGCTGCCACGCCGCGCCGCCATCGCGTTGCCGGAGCGCCACCTCGGCCTGGTGCAAGCGGGAGAGCAGCCGGAGGTCGACAGCCTGATCGCCGAAGCAGCGCGCTTCGTTACCGCGCATGTCGATCTGGAGGCTGTCCTGCAATCGGCGGCGGAGATCGGTTCGCCGTTGCCGCATTCATCCGGAGCCGCCACGCCGCCGCCTGGTCAGCGCATCGCGCTGGCGCGTGACGCCGCGTTCTCGTTCGTCTATCCGCACATGCTCGAGGGCTGGCGCAGCGCCGGCGCCGAAATTCTGCCGTTCTCGCCACTCGCCGACGAAGGCCCCGACGGCAGCGCCGATGTGTGCTGGCTGCCCGGGGGCTATCCGGAATTGCACGCCGGCCGTCTCGCGGCGAACCTGCGGTTTCAGCGGGCGGTGCGTGCCTTTGCCGAGACACGGCCGGTGCATGGCGAGTGCGGCGGATACATGGTGCTGGGGGCCGCCCTGACTGATGCCGATGGCGAGCGCCATGCGATGACCGGACTGCTCGGCCTCGAGACCAGCTTCGCCCAGCGCCGCCTCCACCTGGGATATCGGCTGGCCGAGCTTGCGGCACCGATGCCCGGCTATCACAGTGGAGCGCGTTTGCGCGGCCATGAATTTCATTATACCTCCATTGTCGCGCAGCCCGACGCGTCGCTGGCGGTCGTGCGGGACGCCACCGGTGCGGTCGTCGCGGAGACCGGCTCGCGGCGCGGCCATGCCACCGGTACGTTCTTTCACTTGATCGCGGAGGACAGGTGAGCGGTTTCGTTTCCTTCGTCTCGGCGGGTCCCGGCGATCCTGAGCTTCTGACGCTGAAGGCGGCCTCGTGCCTGCGCGTGGCGGACGTCGTGCTGTATGACGACCTTGCCTCGGGCGCGATCCTCGACCATGCCCGGCCCGGCGCCATTCTGGTGGCGGTCGGCAAGCGCGCCGGGCGACCGTCGACCAAGCAGCAGCATGTCAATCAACTGCTCGTCGACCATGCGGCCGCCGGCGCGCGGGTGGTGCGGCTTAAATCCGGAGACGCCGGCATCTTTGGCAGGCTGGAGGAAGAGATCGAGACATTGAACGCGGCCGGCATCGGCTACGAGATCGTCCCCGGCGTCACCTCGGCGTGCGCAGCGGCGGCGCGGGCTGGCATTCCGCTCACCCGGCGGCTCAGTGCGCGCCGCGTCCAGTTCGTCACCGGCGCCGACGTCACCGGCCAGTTGCCCGAGAACCTCAACTGGGCGGCGCTGGCCGACCCGGACGCCACGACCGTGGTCTATATGGGCAAACGGACATTCCCGGCGCTGGCGGCCAAGCTGATCGAACACGGCATGGCGCCGGACACCCCGGCGCTGTTCGCGGAGTCGCTCGGGCACGCCGAGGAGCGGCTCGTCCGCACGACGATCGCGGAGCTCGCCGCGTTGCTCGCGCAAATCGGCAATGCGCCGACGGCGGCGGTCATCCTCTTCGGGGCGCTGGCGACAGAGTCTGCATCATGATGCCGTCAGTCGTTCGCACAGGGGGCGACAAAGCGTCCGGCGGGGCAGGGCGAAGCGCACCGCGAGGGGCTGACCCGCGGCCGGTGCTGGGAGCCATGGTATGCTGTCGCTCTCTCTGATCGGCATCGGCTGCGGCGACCCGGAGCAGCTGACGCTCGCGGCGGTTCGCGCCATCAACGCCGCTGATCTCATCCTCATTCCCCGCAAGGGAGCCGACAAGTCCGACCTCGCCGACCTGCGGCGCACGATCTGCGCCGAGGTGCTCACCCATCAGCGGACGCGCATCGCTGAGTTCGATCTGCCTGTGCGTGACAGTGCGCGCGACGATTATCGCAAAAGGGTCGACGACTGGCACGACGCGATCGCAGCCGCCTGGTCACGGGAGATTGCAAACCGTCTGGGGGGCGAGGGGCGCGTCGCGCTGCTGATCTGGGGCGATCCGTCGCTGTACGATTCGAGCCTGCGGATCGCGCGCCGGCTCGATCCGCTGCCCGCCATCGACGTGATCCCCGGCGTAACCTCGATTCAGGCACTGTGTGCGGCGCATGCATTGCCGCTCAACGATATCGGGGAGCCGTTCCTGGTGACGACGGGGCGGCGCCTGCGCGACGGCGGCTGGCCGCCCGGCGTCGACACGGTGGTCGTGATGCTGGATGGCGGCGCCGCCTTTCAGTCGCTCGCGCCGGAAGGCTTGCAGATCTGGTGGGGTGCGTATCTCGGCATGCCCAACCAGATCATCATGTCCGGCGACCTCGCCGATGTCGGCGCGAGGATCGTGGCCGCGCGGCAGCAGGCACGCGACGCGCATGGTTGGATCATGGACTGCTACATTCTCAAGCGCCGATCGTAGTTGTCGGCGATTTGCTTCCCACGGCTGGCTGGTTCATTGCGCCAGAGAGAATTCCACCGGTCAGTTGAGCGCAACGCGACGGAGGCCGGGGGCTGATCGTTGGAGCGATCAATCCAGCCTCTCACTTTACTTTTCATACGAAAATAGCTTCACTCGTTGGCGATACTGGTCTTCCAGGTTGAAGGCAGCTGCATGCGCTTCCCAGGCCCGCCCGGTTGCATCGCCTCAATCACCGTGTCGTTGACCAGCCTGAACGATACGATGGCGTTCTGGCGCGGCGTGCTTCGTCCCCTTGGCTTTGGACGGATCGGGGAGTGGTCCGGCTGCGTGCTCTGGGCGGGCGAACAGGCGCAATTGCTGCTCCAGGAAGCGGATGAGCCATCGAAACGGCTGATCATCATGCTCCGGGCGAAAACGCGTCAGGTCGTCGACGCGATCCACGCGACGGCCGTGCGGGAGGGCTGGCCGGTTGTCGAGACGCCAGCTCCAAAATTCATAGCTCCGGGATATTACAGTTGTGTCCTGGCCGTTCCCGGTGAGCCTAGCATCAGGATCACCATTGCATGCGCCTGGGACGGTCTGCCCGAACGCGCCGATGCGGCGCTTGTGCGTATCCCCGGCGCCGATCCGGACGTGGTTCTGGGCGGTTATCTGTTCAGGCCCGAGATGCAAAGAGGTGGCGCCGTGATTGTGCTGCACGGCTACGCCAGCAATGCGGCCGAGACGGCGGGCACTGGCCGGCTGCTTGCGGCTGCCGGCTGGACGGCCCTTTGCCTGTCTCAACGTGGGTGGATCGGCTCGACCGGGCGCGAGGATCAGGGGCTCCGGCAACCAGATGATGTTCTGTGCGCGGCCGAATGGCTTCAGCGCGAAACCGGAAACGCGCGGGTCGGCGTGCTTGGCTTTTCGCAAGGCGGTCAGGTCGCCCTGCTGGCCGCGGCGCGCGATCGGCCATTCGCGTTCATTGTCGCCTATTTTCCTTGCACTGATTTGCGAACATGGCCGCAACAGGCGAAGGCGAATGGTATCGAGTACTATCTGGAGGACTTTGTTGCTCCTGAGGACATCGCGCGTTGCTCGCCAGTGTCCTCCGCGGCTCGCATCGGAGCGCCGACCCTGCTGATCCACGGTGAAGAGGACTGCATCGTTCCCATCAAGCAAAGCGAGGCCATGGTCGCCGCCAATCCGGCGATTCAGCTCTTTCGCGTTCCCGGCGGCGAACATGGACTTCGGGAGCACCATGGCGTCGTCTGGCCGACGGTCCTGGCGTTTATCGATCGCGAGCTGGAAGCCACCCGTTAACCGGGTACTTTTGCTTGCCGCCTGTCTCAGCTGCGGCCCGTGGTCGCGCCACGGGCATCGCCTTTCATGCAGGTGCTGCTACACGCCGGCATGAAGTCGCCGCGCTCTTCGGCTCAAGCGCCGATCGTCGCCGTCGCGTCGCTCAGTCACAGACCCTCCTGCGGGGGCGTCGCCACTCTTCCTCCTCGTCGTCCCAGTAGGGCGCGCCATAGGTCCAATAGCACCGTCGTTGATAGACTTCCTCTTCCGGCGGCTCGACATAGACCGGCGCCGGCGCATAGGGCGGACGCTGCGCCAGGGCGCCGCCCAGCAACATTCCGCCGATCAATCCCCCGGCAACACCGGCTGCGATCTCACCGTCATTGGCCCGCGCCATCGCGGGTGACAGGCAGGTTGCGGCAAGGATCAGCGGAAGCAGTTTTTTGGCGAGGGACATGAGCACCTCCTTCTCTCGACTCGGATGCGGCATATTGATTCGGGATGTATGGCGAATGCATGAAGACGTTTTCGCCGATCGCTGCAATGAAGGTGCCGCTGCCCTATGATTGATCGGGCAAAGACTCGGTCACGATCATTGCGGTGCGTGAGGCGAGCGGCTTTCGATGCACGCGACGCTGCTGGATGCACGCGATGTGCGTCAGCTCGAGCTAATCTCAGGCGCAATCCGAATAAGCAAAAACCCCGCCGTTTCCGGCGGGGTTTGCATTGGTGGATCTGAAGCGGGAGAGGTGCGCCCTCAGCTGCAGCCCGTGGTCGAGCCGCAGGTGTCGCACTTCATGCAGGTGCCGTTGCGCACCAGCGTGAAGTTGCCGCACTCGCTGCACATCTCGCCCTCGTAGCCCTTGGCCTTGGCCTCGGCGCGGCGCTCGGCCTTGGTCGGGACGGCCTGGGTCGCCGCGCCGGGCTTGCTCCAGGCGAGGCTTTCCAGCTTCTCGGCTGGCGACAGCTCGGTGTTGAGCTCGGCCTTCAGCGCGGTCGCGCCCTCGAACTGCGCGTTGACATCGCCGCTCCCGTGCCGGGCGGTCGCAGCCGCCGAGGCAAGTGAGGTGACGTTGCCGGTGGTGCGGACGTCGGTCTCGACCGCGCCGCCCTGCATCACCACCAGCTTGTCGGTGCGCGAGCGGGTCAGGCCCTTCGACAGGTACTTGTGGGCTGCAGCCGGCTCCGGCTTGCCTTCGTCGATGCCCTTGCCGAGCGCGTCGAAGTTCGACTCGGTCGGGTCGACATGGGCGAGGTCGAAGCGCGACATGTAGCTGACCGCGAGCTCGCGGAACACGTAGTCGAGGATCGAGGTCGCGTACTTGATGGAGTCGTTGCCCTGCACCGGGCCCGCTGGCTCGAAGCGGGTGAAAGTGAAGGCATCGACGTATTCGTCGAGCGGCACGCCGTACTGCAGACCCAGCGACACCGCGATGGCGAAGTTGTTGATGAAGGAGCGCAGCGCCGCACCTTCCTTGTGCATGTCGATGAAGATCTCGCCGAGGCGGCCGTCATCGTATTCGCCGGTGCGCAGATAGACCTTGTGACCGCCGACGACCGCCTTCTGGGTGTAGCCCTTGCGGCGATCCGGCATCTTCTCGCGCTCGCGCATCACGACGATGCGCTCGACCAGCTTCTCGACGATCTTTTCCGACACATGGGCGGCGCGCGCCGCCATCGGCTTCTCCAGCAGCGCCTCGACCGCATCGTCGTCCTCGTCGTCATCGGAGATGAGCTGCGAGTTGAGCGGCTGCGACAGCTTGGAGCCGTCGCGGTAGAGCGCGTTGGCCTTGAGCGCCAGCTTCCACGACAACAGGTACGCGGACTTGCAGTCCTCCACCGTGGCGTCGTTCGGCATGTTGATGGTCTTGCTGATCGCGCCGGAGATGAAGGGCTGCGATGCGGCCATCATGCGGATATGGCTCTCGACCGAGAGATAGCGCTTGCCGATCTTGCCGCAGGGGTTGGCGCAATCGAACACCGCGTAGTGCTCGGCTTTGAGATGCGGCGCGCCTTCCACCGTCATCGCACCGCAGACGTGGATGTTGGCGGCCTCGATCTCGCGCTTGGTGAAGCCGATCGCGGCCAGCAGGTCGAAGCCCGGCGCGGCGATCGCCTCGGCGTCGACGCCGAGCGAGCGGATGAAGTCCTCGCCGAGCGTCCACTTGTTGAAGGCGAACTTGATGTCGAACGCCGTCGGCAGTGCCTTCTCGATCTTGGCGATGGCTTCATCCGTGAAGCCCTTGGCCTTGAGCGAGGTATGGTTGACGCCGGGGGCCTGGGCGAGCGAGCCGTGGCCGACCGCGTAGACCTCGATCTCGGCGATCTCGCTCTCGCGATAGCCGAGGGCGCGCAGCGCCGCCGGCACCGCCTGGTTGATGATCTTGAAGTAGCCGCCGCCGGCGAGCTTCTTGAACTTCACCAGCGCGAAGTCGGGCTCGATGCCGGTCGTGTCGCAGTCCATGACGAGGCCGATGGTGCCGGTCGGCGCCACCACCGTGGTCTGGGCGTTGCGGTAGCCATGGGCTTCGCCGCCGGCGAGCGCGCGATCCCACGCCGCCTTGGCGTGGGCGACGAGATCGGCCTGCGGGCAGCTGGCGTGGTCGAGCGGCACCGGATTGACGGCGAGCGCTTCATAGCCGGTCGCCTCGCCATGGGCGGCACGGCGATGGTTGCGGATGACGCGCAGCATGTGCGACGCGTTCTTCTTGTAGGACGGGAAGGTGCCGAGCTCCTGCGCCATCTCGGCGGAGGTGGCGTAGGCGGTACCGGTCATGATCGCGGTCAGCGCGCCGCACAGCGCACGGCCTTCCTTGGAGTCGTAGGACAGGCCCATGGTCATCAGCAGGCCGCCGATGTTGGCGTAGCCGAGGCCGAGGGTGCGGAATTCGTAGGACAGCTCCGCGATCGCCTTCGACGGGAACTGGGCCATCATCACCGAGATCTCGAGCACGACGGTCCACAGGCGGCACAGGTGCTCGTAGGCGTCGACGTCGAAGCGGCGTGCGGCGACATCATAGAACGTCAGCAGGTTGGCCGAGGCCAGGTTGCAGGCGGTGTCGTCGAGGAACATGTACTCGGAGCAGGGATTGCTCGCGCGAATGTCGCCGGACGCCTTGCAGGTGTGCCAGTCGTTCATCGTGGTGTTGAAGTGCAGGCCGGGGTCGGCGCTCGCCCAGGCGGCGTGGCCGATCTTCTCCCAGAGGTCGCGGGCCTTCAGCGTCTTGGTGACCTTGCCGTTGGTGCGGCCGATCAGATTCCAGTCGCCGTCGGTCTCGACCGCACGCAGGAAGTCGTCCTTCAGCGACACCGAGTTGTTGGAGTTCTGGCCGGACACCGTGAGGTAGGCCTCGGAATCCCAGTCGGTGTCGTAGATGTCGAACTGGATGTCCTTGTAGCCCTGCTTGGCGAACTGAATGACGCGCTTGATGTAGTTGTCGGGCACCATGGCGCGGCGCGCGAGCTTGATCTCGCGGCGGAGCGCCGGGTTCTTCTCGGCGTCGAAGCAGTCGTCGCCCGAGCCTTCGCAATTGACGCAGGCCTTGAGGATCGCCTTGAGATGCTTCTGGTTGATCTTGGAGCCGGTGACGAGGGCCGCGACCTTCTGCTCCTCCTTCACCTTCCAGTCGATGTAGGCCTCGATGTCCGGATGATCGGCGTCGACCACCACCATCTTGGCGGCGCGGCGGGTGGTGCCACCCGACTTGATCGCGCCCGCGGCGCGGTCGCCGATCTTGAGGAAGCTCATCAGGCCCGACGAGCGGCCGCCGCCGGACAGTTTTTCGCCTTCACCGCGCAGGCGCGAGAAGTTGGAGCCGGTGCCGGAGCCGTATTTGAACAGGCGCGCCTCGCGCACCCACAGGTCCATGATGCCGCCGTCATTGACGAGGTCGTCCTCGACGCCCTGGATGAAGCAGGCGTGCGGCTGCGGATGCTCATAGGACGACTTCGACTTGGTCAGCTTGCCGGTCTTCCAGTCGACGTAATAGTGGCCCTGGCCGGGGCCGTCGATGCCATAGGCCCAGTGCAGGCCGGTGTTGAACCACTGTGGCGAGTTCGGCGCGACCATCTGCTTGGTCAGCATGTAGCGCAGCTCGTCATAGAACGCGCGGGCGTCGTCCTCGGAAGTGAAGTAGCCGCCCTTCCAGCCCCAGTAGGTCCAGCAGCCGGCGAGGCGGTCGAACACCTGCTTGGCGGAACGCTCGCTGCCGAAGCGCTCGGCCTCGGGCAGGGCGGCGAGGGCGTCGGTGTCGGGCACGGAGCGCCACAGCCACGACGGCACGGTTTCTTCCTCGACCTTCTTGAGGCGGCTGGCGACGCCGGCCTTGCGAAAGTACTTCTGCGCCAGCACGTCGGAGGCGACCTGCGACCAGGCGTCGGGGACCTCGACATTGTCGAGGCGGAACACGATTGACCCGTCGGGATTGCGAATCTCGCTCGTGGTCAGCCTGAACTGGATGTCCGCGTAGGGGGACTGCCCGTCCGTGGTGTAGCGCCGCTCGATCCGCATCTTTCGTCTTGCCCCGTCTTTGGCCGGATCCGCTTTGTGCGGTACCCGGCAAGTTCCATTGCGCAGGCGTCATCCGCCCGCAGTTCGCCGGGTGTCCCGGCTCTATTCAACGCCCCAACTGCCAACGCGTGAACCGCGTTCTTGCTCGTTCTGTCGGGGCTCGAAGCCCCTTGAATTCTGCGCGCCGGACCCGGCCTTTCAGGGACAGACAAGCCCCCGGCCCGTTGCCGCGATCGGCATGACGGAGCAGCTTGCAGAACCCTGTCAGGAGGTTACCCGGCGGGACACAAAACCACTCGCGCCGAACAGGTCGAAAGCTAGGACGACTCCGCCGCGCCCGTCAAGGAATAGTACGAAGTCTTGAATCAAATACTAAATATGGGGGAATTTGGGGAAAACCAGGGGGCGATTTCCGCGCTGGTCAGCCGCAAGTATCGGTGAGTCCAAGGGGAATCGGAAGACGAAAATTTTTCCCCAGGTGCGCCGGATCGCAACTGCTCCCGCTGTTCACAGGGCGGGGCGCGCGCGAATAAATCGCTTGCATCCGGGGGACTCGCCGGACGCACGCAAAACCACGGGATCACCCCTGCGGTAAACCGGCTGGCCGCCCCATCGGTTTGCGGTCATCCTGCGGTCCGACTCTCCAACCGCAGCTTCAGCATGACAGCCTCCCATGACAGCCGAGCGACCTCGCAGGTCGCCGCCGGCGGACTTGTCTTCCTTCTCATTACCTCGGTCGGCTGGGGCCTGAACTGGCCGATCATGAAGTACGTGCTGCGCGAATGGCCGCCGCTCTCGACGCGCGGCACGACGGGCGTGATTGGCAGCCTGCTGCTGGTGGTGATCGCACTGGTGATCGGCCAGAGCCTGCGCGTGCCGCGGGAGCAGTGGGGCCGCCTCGTGATGTTCGCGGCCTTCAATGTCAGCGCCTGGATGGCGCTGATGGGGCTGGCGCTATTGTGGCTGCCGGCGAGTGAAGCGGCGGTCATCGCTTACACCATGCCGGTGCTGGCGTCGCTCCTGGCCTGGCCGGTGCTCGGCGAGCGGTTGACCGCGCTCAAGACGCTGTCGCTGCTGCTTGGCATCGGCGGTATCGGCGCCCTGATGGGCGGCAACGGGCTTGCCGCGAGCATGGAGAAGCTTCCTGGCATCCTGCTTGCGCTCACCGGGGCCTTCCTGTTTGCGCTCGGCACGGTGCTCGGCAAGCGCTTCCCTTTGAAGCTGCCGGTGATCACGTCGGCGGCCTGGCAAATCATGATCGGGTGCCTGCCGGTCGCAGTGATCGGCCTAGCGCTCGAACACCCCAGGGTGAGCGCGCTGTCGTCGACGGGCTGGCTGCTGATGAGCTACCTGATCGTGGTGCAGTTCTGTGTCGCCTATGTCAGCTGGTTCGCAGCGCTTCGCCGGCTGCCGGCGTCGGTCGCCGCGATCGGCACGCTGCTGGTTCCGGTGATCGGCGTGGTGGCATCGGCGATCATGCTGGGCGAGCCGCTCGGGGCGGGACAGGTCACCGCGCTGCTGATGACGGTTGCCGGCGTGGTGCTGGCGACACGGAGCTGAGCGGCCGTGCGCTATACCGGCGCCTCGGGGCGGCCCGTGAGAGCCGTCCCGTCGTGATCCGGCAGTGACCTTTACGGGCAGGGATGCCTCTGGCCGTCGTAGCCGAGATAGGTGCCCGAGGCCGGATCATAGGAGCGGTAGGTCTGCTGGCAGTAGGCCACCGAATCGTCGCTGTCCGCAGGAGCCGGGCTGTAGGTCACATCCGGAGCAGGGGCGTAGGCGTAGGAATCGCCGTAATACCCGTCGCCATAGTAGCCGCCGTAGTACGGTGCGCTGAGTGCTGCTCCGGCGGCGAGGCCTGCCGCAAAGCCGACACCCGGGCCGATCCAGCGGCGGCTGCCCCAGCGGTGGCCCCAATTTCCGCCGCCCCAATGACCGCCACCGTTCCAGGCATGTACGGCTGGAGCTGCCGCGAAACCGCGTCCGGCGAAGCCTGGTCCGCCGCGGAATCCGCCGCCATGAAACGCCATGCCGCCGCCGCGAAAACCGCCCGGGCGCGCATCGGCGGAGGTCGTCATCAATGCCGGGGCCATCGCAAGCATCAGCGCAGCGCCAGCCATTTTCAGGTTGATCATTGTCGTTCTCCAACAGGTCCCGGCCAGCAACGTGTGGCGTCCGTGAGCCGTTCCGTCACAAGCCTGCTGGCTGACCTGCATGACGAGCATCGGTGGAAGCGGCTGTATGCGGCCTGAATGGAATGCGCCGAAAACGTGCTGGAAGGCTTTGGAATCGTGGCAGGCCGCCATGATGTGCGAGGTGGCGGGGGCTATCGCATGCCGAACCGGCGGGGGCTCCCGCGGCCGGCGGAGTGCGCTGCGATCTCGCCTCGTCCACTGATCGATGCGGCGTGAATTTTCTCATCCGCTGAATTGGTTGCTGGTGCCGGTTGCGGGGATGGTTGAAGCGCACGGCGAAGAGATCCGGAGCCGGGCCGGGCGCTGTCCCGCGGCAGCGCATCAAGTCCCCGTCGGCGCTGGACAATCCAGTCTCCGGGTGCCATCAAGGGGCACCACTCCGCTCCGGATTCCGTGCGATGAAGCAGTTTTTCCTGAAGATCTTTACTTGGTGGAACAGCCAGACCTTCGGCACCCAGCTCTGGACCTGGCGGTTCGGCGAGCTGGTTGGCCAGGATGAGGAAGGCAACCGCTACTATCGTACCCGTGGCGGCAAGATTGATCCGTCGCTTGGTTTCGAGCGCCGCTGGGTGATCTACAACGGCTACGCCGAGGCGACCCGCGTGCCGCCGGGCTGGCATGGCTGGCTGCACCACACCGTGGACGTTCCGCCGCCGCAGCAGGCCTATTCGCCGCGCGAATGGCAGAAGCCGCATCGTGCCAACCCGACCGGGACGCCGAATGCCTACCGCCCGCCAGGCTCGACGCTCACCGCGGGCCGTCGCCCGAAGGCGACCGGCGACTATCAGGCCTGGACGCCGGGTCAGTAACATCCGGTGCGGAGGGGCTTCCTCCGCTGTAGCGAAGCCCCGTGCCATATGCGGGCGCGGGAGGACAACTCCGCAGGATTTGTCAAAAGCAGACGTGCTTCATCCAGCCTCGTTCAGATCACGAGGTAACAAGCCATGACCGTCGCTCTCGCCCGCACCAAGGACCGCATCGACTACGCGGACCGGCTCAATCGCGTCACCGCCTATATCTACGATCATCTCGACGACGATATCGATCTCGATCGGCTCGCCGAGGTCGCCTGCCTGTCGCCATCCCACTGGCACCGCATCTATCATGCCCTGCATGGCGAGACGCTCGCGACGACGGTGCGGCGGCTGCGGCTGCATCGCGCCGCCGGATTTCTCGCTCACAGCAGCATGACGCTCGAGAGCATTGCGCTGAAGTCAGGCTATTCCAGCGTGCAGGCCTTCAGCCGCGCCTTCAGCGCGGACTATGACATGCCACCGGCCCAGTACCGCAACACGGGTGCCCATGCCGCCTTCCGCGCAGCGCGGGCACAGAGCGCCAGCGTCGCCTACGACGTCGAGATTCGCCATGTGGCGGCGCTGCCTGCGGTCGCGGTCGACCACGTCGGGTCGTACATGCAGATCGGCAAGGCATTCGATCCGCTGTTCGGCTGGTGTGCGATGCGCGGACTGCTCGGCCCGTCGACACGGACATTCGGCATCTACTACGACGACCCGACCTGGTGTGAAGAGAACGAACTGCGCTCGCGCGCCTGTATCACGTCTCCGGCGACCGTGGCGGTCGAGCCCCCCGTGTTGCAGGCCGAAGTGCCGGGCGGCACCTGCGCGGTGCTGCGCTATCGCGGCCCCTATGCCACGATGCGCGACGCCTATCTGTGGCTGTACGGCCAGTGGTTGACCGAGGCGGGTGAGGAGCCGGCGGACGGCCCGGTGTTCGAGGAATATCTCAACAATCCCCGTGACACCGCGCCGAACGACCTCCTGACCGACATCTATCTGCCGCTCGCGGGCTACGCCTGACCGCGTTCGGGCGCTCCTGATCCCTCAGGCCGGTGCGCGCGGCGCAAGGCGTGCCGCCGCCTGTTCGACCGCCGAGCGGCGCCGCGCGCGCGAAGGTGCGATCAGCGTTTCCAGGCGTTCGCGGATTTCGGGTGGCGCGGTATCCGGCGAGCCCGACTGGAATGGCGGCGCCGGATTGTATTCCAGCGACAGCTGGATCATCTCCGCCGCCGGCCGTCCGGCGAGCTCGGCCGCGAGCGTCAGAGCGAAATCGATGCCGGCGGTGACACCACCGCCGGTGACGCGGTTGCGGTCTGTGCAGACGCGTGTCGCGACTGGCGTCGCGCCAAACGCGGCAAGCAGCGGCAGCGCCGACCAGTGGCAGGTGGCGCGATAGCCATCGAGCAGCCCGGCGGCACCGAGGACCAGCGATCCCGTGCACACCGAGGTGATGTAGCGCGCGCCGGCTGCCTGGTGCCGCAGGAAGTCCAGCGTCTCGACATCGTTGACCATGTCGTCGGCGCCTGCGCCGCCGGGGACGCAGATCACGTCGAGCTGCGGGCACGCTGCGAAGGTCGTGGTCGGCAGCAGCGCGAGCACCGCGTCGCTTGGCACCGGCTCGATGCGCTTCCAGACGAGATGCACCTGTGCGCCGGGCACACGTGAGAACACCTGCAGCGGGCCGGTGAGATCGAGCTGGGTGAGCTTGGGGAAGACGAGCAGTCCGATGTGAAGAGGGGCGGTCACGGCGTGAGCTCCGCTGGTGGGGGTGACGGGCGTCACTTCAGCATTGTTGGCTGCCGTCATAAATGGCATAATTCCCTCGATTTCCGTCATCGGCCTGACGGCCGCTCCTTCCGGGGTTCGCGCATGATCGGCATTCTGGTCTTCCCAGGCTTTCAGTTGCTCGACGCAGCCGGGCCGATTTCCGTCTTCGAGATCGCCGGACGGTTTTCGGGGCGCGGCACGACCATCCAGCCACTCGCGGTCACGGCCGGCGCGGTGCGCAGTTCGTCCGGCGTCGAGGTGCTGGCGCGCGGCTTTCGGGGCCTCCGCGGCCTGGATACGCTGGTGATCGCGGGCGGCGAGGGCGTGCGTGACGCCATCCGGTCTGCCGAGACCCTTGCGTTCGTGCGGGCCGCCGCGCGCAAGGTGCGGCGTGTCGCCAGCGTCTGCTCGGGAGCCTATGTGCTCGCCGAGGCCGGCGTGCTCGATGGCCGCCGCGCCACCACCCATTGGGGCCGGACGCCGCATTT
Source organism: Bradyrhizobium sp. 2TAF24 (assembly GCF_052115025.1). Taxonomy (NCBI): domain Bacteria; kingdom Pseudomonadati; phylum Pseudomonadota; class Alphaproteobacteria; order Hyphomicrobiales; family Nitrobacteraceae; genus Bradyrhizobium; species Bradyrhizobium sp. 2TAF24. Next base: position 31,348 of record NZ_JBFRFW010000019.1, read on the forward strand.
CCTGTCGGCCTATCCGAAGGTGCGGCTGGAGCCGGACCGGATCTTCGTCAAGGATGACCATGTCTGGACGTCTGCGGGCATCAGCGCGGGCATCGACCTCGCGCTCGCGATGGTGGCAGAGGATCACGGCGACGAGATCGCGCGGCAGACCGCGCGTCAGCTCGTGATCTATCACCGGCGCAGCGGCGGGCAGTCGCAGTTCTCAGCCCTGAACGAGCTGCACGCGCCGAGCGGCCGCTTCAAGCCGCTGCTCGCCTGGGCACGCGAGCATCTCGACGAGGCGTTGACGGTCGAGCGCCTTGCGGAACAGGCTCATATGAGTGCCCGCCATTTCACCCGTGCGTTCATTGCCGAGACCGGCACGACGCCATCAAAGGCGGTCGAGCGGCTGCGCGTCGAGGCGGCCAAGGCACGGGTCGAGGCGGTCGGCGAGCCGATCGAGGAGGTCGCGCGGACCACCGGGTTCCGTGATCCCGAGCGGATGCGCCGGGCCTTCATCCGGGCATTCGGCCAGCCGCCCCAGGCGCTGCGGCGCGCGGCGCGGTCGGCATGAGCGACGGCGCGGCGCGGGGAGATCTCCGGCATCCCGCCGTAACCGTCTGCCACGGCCGGCTTTTCCGCCCTTTCCCCGCCGTATTCGCCGTGTTAACCGGAGGCCGAGCGAGCGGCGACAGATAACGATAGATTGTCGTCAAACCCGAGTCGCCGATGAAGCCGCGCGAGATGTTCCGAACCCCTGTCCTGGCTGCCCTTGCAACGCTCATCGTTGCCCCGGTGCTGTCGCTCGCGCCCCCCGCGCAGGCACAGATCGGCAATATCTTTTCCAATCCGCCACCGCGGCCGCCCGCTGGCGTGCCCGGCGGCAACATGAACGCGCCGGACACAGACGAAGAGGACGTGCCCGACCTGCCGACCCAAGGGCGCATCCTGCCGATTCCCAGCCGCCCGCAGCCCGGCATCGCCGCGCCGCCGCCGGGCTCGGTGCAGTCGCAGCCGCTGCCGCCTCCGCCGGGAACCACCGTGGTGCCGCAGACCCAGCCGGGTGTTGCCAATGCCCCGCAGCCGCCGGCTGCTGCGCCCGGTGCCCCGGGAGGCAATGTCGCCAACGCGCCCGCCGCGCCGAATGCGCCGGCCGGGCCGCGTCCGCCTCGCGGCGGCGGCACCGCCGCCACGCCACCGGCGCCGGCGTCGCTGCAGCCCGGCGACGAGATCGTCACCGAGCCGCCGGCGCAGAAGATCGTCAACAAGAAGGCGGTGTTCTCCGGCCTCGACAAGATCACCGGGCGCATCATCAATTTCGACGTCGATATCGGCGAGACCGTGCAGTTCGGCGCGCTGCGCGTGAAGCCCGACGCCTGCTACACCCGGCCGGCGACGGAAGCGACCAACACCGACGCCTTTGTCGAGGTCGAGGAGATCACCCTGCAGGGTGAGGTGAAGAAGATCTTTTCCGGCTGGATGTTCGCCGCATCCCCGGGCCTGCACGGTGTCGAACACCCGATCTACGACATCTGGCTGACCGACTGTAAGGCACCAGACCAGACGGTCGCGACCCAGGTCGAGACGCCCGCACCGCCGCCGAAGCCCGCACCGCCGCCGGCCCAGCGGCGACAGCAGACCTCGCGCCAGCCGCTGCCGCCTCCCGGCACCGGCCAGCTCGTCGCACCGCCGCGTGATCCGCCGCCACAGCAGCAGCCTTCGGGCTTCTTCCCACCGTTCCGGCAGTAGGGCCGGGGCGGCGGCGCCGGTCGCCCTCGGCGCAAGTTTTACCAAGACTTCCAGCGCGCTCTGTCGCACAAATGCGGCTGCCATGTGCCAGCATGGTCGCGTCGCACCGCCGTGCCGGTGAGCATGTCGCGCGCGCGGAAGTCCTGATCCCCTGCCGAGAGGTTGTCCGATGACGGTGTCCGTTGCGCACAAGCGCGCCGATTTTCGCAAGCTCCACGAGAGCGGCTGTTTCGTCCTGCCCAATCCCTGGGACGCCGGCAGCGCCCGTCTGCTGGAGACGCTCGGCTTCAAGGCGCTGGCGTCGACGAGCGCCGGCTATGCCTGGTCGAACGGGCGGCCGGACTATGGCCTGACCTGCGACGAGATCGTCGCGCACCTGGCCGTGCTGTGTGCCGCGACCGATCTGCCGGTCAATGCCGACTACGAGAACGGCTTCGCCGACGCGCCGCAGGACGTCGCCGTCAACGTGCGCCGCGCCTTGCAAGCCGGCGTCGCCGGGCTATCGATCGAGAACCGCACCAGCAATGATGCCAAGCCACTGTACGACGATGCGCTTGCCGTGGAACGGATTCGCGCCGCCCGCACCGAGATCGATGCCGATGGCAGCGGCGCCGTGCTGGTCGCGCGCTGCGAGGGCTTTCTCGTCGGGGAAGCCAGTCTCGACGCCACCATCGCGCGTCTTGTCGCGTTCGCTGAAGCTGGCGCGGACTGCCTCTATGCGCCGGGCCTGAAGACCAAGGAGCAGGTCGTGGCTGTGGTGAAGGCCGTTGCGCCGAAGCCGGTCAACGTACTGGTCGGGGCGGCGCCGGGATTCAGCGTCGCCGAACTCGCCGAGATCGGTGTGCGGCGGGTCAGCGTTGGCGGCGCGCTGGCGCGCAGCGCCTGGGGCGGTTTCATGCGGGCAGCGAGGGAAATCGCCGAGCATGGCACTTTTGGCGCATTCGCCGACGGCTATCCGGGCGCCGAGCTGCAGAAGACGTTCGCGCGGCCGCCGCGCGCTTAGGCGCGGGCCATCACGGCGAGCGCATCGCTGCCGGTGACAGAGCCGTCGGACGGCACAGCATCGAAATCGGCGACACCGTCGAGGGCGTCGTCGAGCAGCGTGCGATAGCGCGCACGGGAGACCTCGACCGCACCGAGGCTGCGCAGGTGCTCGGTCACGAACTGCGTGTCGAGCAGCTCGTAGCCGCCGGCCAGCAGTCGCGCGACGAGATGGACGAGCGCCACCTTGGAGGCGTCGCGGGCGTGGTGGAACATGCTTTCGCCGAAGAAAGCGCGGCCGAGGCTGACGCCATAGAGGCCGCCGGCGAGGTCACCATTGTCCCAGACCTCGATACTGTGGCAGTGCCCCATGTCGTGCAGCGCGGTGTAGAGATCGCGGATCCGGCGGTTGATCCAGGTTTCCTCGCGGCCGTCCTGCGGCGCGGCGCAGCCCGCGATCACCTGGCGGAACGCGTGGTTGGCGGTGACACGGAAGCGGTCGCCGCGCACGGTGCGGGCGAGGCGGGACGACACCTTGAGGCCGCGCAGGGGAATGATGCCGCGGTGCTCGGGCTCGACCCAGAAGATGGTCGGGTCGTCGGCACGCTCGGCCATCGGGAAGATGCCGCAGGCATAAGCCCGCAGCAGCACCTCGGGGGTGATCTCGGAGGCGGTGGAGTCGCGCGACGTCATGCCGTCTTATAGCAGGATGGCCGGCGCGGCGCGACGATCCGAACGCGGAGCCCTACTTGCCGGCGGTAGCGTTCAGCCCGGCGCGGGGAAAACGCAGCACGATGCGGGTGCCGTGATGGGACGGGTCGGATGCAACGGTTGCCCCCAGCTTGCCGGCCATCGCACTGACGATGCGCTGTCCCATGCCGGTCGAGCGCGGGTCCTGGCGGACCTGCTGCAGGCCGACGCCTTCGTCGCTGATCGCCAGCGTCAACTGGTCGCCGTCGGCGTGCAGCTCGACATGGATCGGGCCGGCGCCGTCGGGATAGGCATATTTGACGGCGTTCATCACCAGCTCGTTGACCACGATGCCGATCGCGACCGCACGGTCCGGATCAATCTCGATCGCCTCCGACGCCAGCGTCAGGCGTGACATCCGGTTGCCTTCCGCCGAGCGGCGTAAATCCTCCAGCARCGCCTCGAGGTACTGGTTGAGCATCACGCTCTTCAGGTCGTGCGAGGTGTAGAGACGTCGGTGCACCTGGGCGACCGCGGCAACCCGGCCCATGGCATTGGTCAGCGCCGCCTTGATGTCGTCCTCGGCGCTGTTGGCGGCCTGCAGGTGCAGCAGCGAGGCGATGATCTGCAGGCTGTTGCCGACGCGGTGGTTGACCTCGCGCAGCAGCATTTCACGCTCGGCGGCAAGCGCCGCGTAGCGGTCACGCGCGATGCGGATTTCCTCTTCGGCGGCGAGCTGGGCGCGCAGGATCTGCGCGCGTTCGAGCGCGCCTTTTACCGAGGCGTGGAGCAGGGTGATGAAATCGCCGTGGGTGTCCTTGACCAGGTAGTCGCCGGCACCGGCCTTCAGCGCAGCGACTGCGATGCTGGAATCCTGCGACGCCGTGACGAAGACCACCGGCGGGGCGTCTGCGATCGCCTGGATCTGCTCCAGTGTTTCCAGGCCGTCGAGGCCGGGCATGTACTGGTCCAGCGCCACCACGTCGATTCCGCCCGCGCGGATGCGCGCAATGCCGTCAGTGCCGCTGGCGGCGTGCTCGACGGCAAAGCCCTGCCGCTTGAGGCCGCGCTCGACCAGTCGCGCCAGTGCGGCGTCGTCGTCGATATAGAGCAGCGTCGGGAGTGTGCTGGTCATGCCGTCGCTTGCGGAACCTGGATCACCGAGAAGAACAGCCCCAATTGCCGAATGGCGTTGGCGAAATTCTCGTAGTTGACCGGCTTGGTGATGTAGACGTTGCAGCCGAGCTCATAGCAGCGCTTGATTTCATGGGCATCGTCGGTGGTGGTCAGGATCACCACCGGCGCGGTCTTGAGGTGATGGCTTTCCTTGACCCGCTTGAGGATATCGATGCCGGTCATGTCGGGCAGGTTGAGATCGAGCAGGATCAGCAGGGCCTGGCCGTTATGGGCGAGCCCCTGGTTGTCGCCGCCGAACAGGTAGTGCAGCGCGTCGGTGCCGTTGACGAACGGCAGGATCTCGTTGTTGACGCCGGAACGGCGGATGTTGCGTTCGATCAGCCGGGCATGACCTTCGTCATCCTCGATCATGATGATTTTGACGGGCAAGCTCACAAGCGCTGTCCTTCCTTGATGATCTGGTTGATCGGCAGCGTGACGATGAAGGTGCTGCCCCTGCCGAGTGCGGACTCGACATTCATCGAGCCTCCCATCCGCCGCACCAGCGCGCGCGCATGCGCAAGACCGATGCCCTGGCCCGGCCGGTCCTGAATGCCGGCCCGGCGGAATAGCTCGAAGATGCGCTGATGGTCCTTCGGATCGATCCCGCGTCCGTTGTCGGCGACTTCGAAGATCGCAAAGTTGAGCTTGCGGCGACCACGCACGACGACATGGCCGGGCATCCCCGGCCGCAGATACTTCAGCGCATTGTCGATCAGGTTGGAGAAGATCTGCTCCATCGCCAGGCGGTCGCTGACGATGTCAGGCAGGGCTTCCACGGCGATCTCCGCGTTCGCTTCCTGCGCCTGGTGGGCGACGGTGGCGCTGATGCCGTTCAGCAGCTCGCGCATGTTGATCGGTTCCGGGTGGAATGCGCGTCGGCCCTCACGGGTCAGATTGAGGATCGCGGTGATGAGGCGGTCCATCTTGGCGATTGACGACTTGATGAAGGCGAGTGCTTCGGAAAAATCCTCAGCGAGCTTGCTGTCCTCGCCATCGAGCTTGGGCGTCGCGGATTCACCGGCGCCGACGAGTGCCACGGGCTGCGGCGCCGCCGCCGCTGCAAGGCGAGCGATCCGGTTGAAGATGTCGGTACGCAGCTCCTCCAACTCGCTGGTGAACCCCATGATGTTGACCAGCGGCGAGCGCAGGTCATGGCTGACGATGTAGGCGAAACGCTGGATTTCCTCGTTGGCCTCGCGCAGGTCGGCGGTCCGCTCGTCGACCATTGCCTCGAGGTTGCTGTTGGTGTCACGCAATTGCTGGCTGGCGACGTCGCGCTCGCGCGATGTCCGGCGCACCAGGAAAATCGACAGGGCGCCGAGCAGCACGATACACGCGGCGCCCGAAATGGTGACGATGGCGAAGAGCGCGCGGTTGCGGTCGGCCGCGGCGACACGCTGCGCCAGCAATCGATCCTCTTCACCGAGCATTGCCGTGCTGGCGTCACGGATGCGATTGACGGTCTCCGACGGCAGGCTGTTGCGAACCGTCTCCGCGGCGGTGGCCACTTCGCCGCGCTTGATCAGATCGACATAGGCCTTCAGTTCCCGCAGCCGCGTTACCGCGGCATCGCTGAATGCCGCGGCGTTGCGCACCTGGGTCGGGTTGTCCGCCGTGAGGCTGCCGAGCGCATCGATTGCCGGCAGGACCTCGGCGGCGGCGCGTTCATATTCGGCAAGGAACTGGGGATTTTGCGTCAGCAGCAGCCCGCGTGCGGCGCTTTCGGCCCGTCGAATGTCGAGCAGCACGCGGGAGACCTGGTTCTCGGCCTCGATGGTGTGGACCACCCAGGCGCTCTCGGTGCGGGCTGCGTTGACAAGATAGAGCGCCATCGCGCCAATAGTGATCAGGATCGCAAAACCTGCCGACAGCAGGGCGATCTGCCAGAATGTTCTGCGTTGTCGCTGGGCACTATCCTCCACGTGCGTGCGCCTCCCTGGCGGGGAGGAGGTGGAGGCCCCCAATCAAGTCGAACTGCAAGCCGAGGTCCTGTTGGAACGATCTTCCTGCAGTCAACGCATTCCCTCGCTTGCGGTTCCAGGACAGTAGCCGGATCGTCCGCGCGAGGGCCTGCATCGGGAGTTACTCGGGGGCTGCCCCCCTGGCCAGGTACTGCTCCAGCCAGTGGATGTGGTAGTCGCCGTCGATGATTTCCGGCTCGCGGACCAGCGCCCGGAACAGTGGCAGCGTGGTTTCGACGCCGTCCACCACCATCTCGTCCAGCGCCCGGCGCAGCCGCATCAGGCACTCGGCCCGGGTCTTGCCGTGCACGATCAGCTTGCCGACCATGGAGTCGTAATAGGGCGGGATCACATAGCCCTGGTAGGCCGCCGAATCGATCCGCACCCCGAGGCCGCCCGGCGGGTGGTACTGCAGGATCTTGCCGGGCGAAGGCCGGAAGGTCACAGGGTTTTCCGCATTGATGCGGCACTCGATGGCATGGCCGCTGATGGTGATGTCCTTCTGCGTCATCGGCAGCTCGCTGCCGGCGGCGACACGAATCTGCTCCAGCACGAGATCGATGCCGGTGATCATCTCGGTCACCGGATGCTCGACCTGGATGCGGGTGTTCATCTCGATGAAGTAGAACTCGCCGTCCTCGTAGAGGAATTCGATGGTGCCGACGCCGAGATAGTTCATCTCGCGCATCGCCTTGGCGCAGATCTCGCCGATCCGCTCGCGTGCCGCCGGGTCGATCACCGGCGAGGGGCCTTCCTCCCAGACCTTCTGGTGGCGGCGCTGCAGCGAACAGTCGCGCTCACCGAGATGGACGGCGCCGCCGCGGCCGTCGCCGAGAATCTGGATTTCGATATGGCGCGGCTTGGTCAGGTACTTCTCGAGATAGACGGAGGCGTCGCCGAACGCCGACTTGGCCTCGTTGCGCGCGGTCGACAGCGCCAGCGCGAGGTCGTCGGCAGTGTGCGCGACCTTCATGCCACGGCCACCGCCGCCGGCGGCCGCCTTGACCAGCACCGGGAAGCCGATCTTCTCGGCGATCGCCATGGCGTCGTCGTCCGGTCCGACGGCGCCGTCGGAGCCGGGCACCACCGGGATGCCGAGCTTGATCGCGGTCTTCTTGGCCTCGATCTTGTCGCCCATCAGGCGGATGTGCTCGGCCTTGGGGCCGATGAAATGGAGGTTGTGATCGGCAAGAATGTCGGCGAAGCGTGCATTCTCCGACAGGAAGCCGTAGCCCGGATGCACGGCGTCCGCGCCGGTGATCTCGCAGGCCGCGAGCAGCGCCGGAATGTTGAGATAGCTGTCCTTCGACGGCGGCGGGCCGATGCACACGCTCTCGTCGGCGAGGCGCACATGCATGGCGTTGGCGTCGGCGGTGGAGTGGACCGCGACCGTCGCGATGCCGAGCTCCTTGCAGGCGCGCAGCACGCGCAAGGCAATCTCGCCGCGATTGGCAATCAGAATTTTGTCGAACATCCGTGGGTCCCGGTTGTCACGTCCGAAGCTCTAGGTGGTCGCGTGGACCGGCGTTTCGCCGTGCCGGCGGCCACGCACGTCATTGCGCCGTGGCCATCCGGCATCGAACTCATTCGATGATGACCAGCGGCTCGCCGAATTCCACCGGCTGGCCGTCCTCGATCAGGATCTGGGTGACCGTGCCACCGCGCGGCGCCGGGATCTGGTTCATGGTCTTCATCGCTTCGATGATCAGCAGCGTGTCGCCGGCCTTGACCTTGCTGCCGACGTCAATGAACGGCTTGGCGCCGGGTTCGGAAGCGATATAGGCCGTGCCGACCATCGGCGAGGGCACCACGCCCGGATGCTTGGAAACATCGCTGGCCGGGCCAGCGGCCGCGGCCACCGGCGCCACCACCACGGGCTGCACGGCGGGCTGCATCACGGCTGCAGCCGTGATGTTGCGCGCGACGCGCACCCGCAGGCCGGCGCGCTCGATTTCGATCTCGGTCAGGTTGGTCTGGTCGAGCAGGGTGGCGAGGTCGCGGATCAGCTCGCGCTCGTCATTCAGCTTGACGCTGGCTTGCTCGTTGGGTTTGTCCTGAGTGGCCATGGGATGGTTCCGAAACTTTCTCGATGTCTGACGTGGGACGTTCAGGCCTTGGCCTTGGCGCCGATCCTGGTGGCAAGGCCCATGATGGCGAGGCGATAGCCGTCGATGCCGAAACCGGCGAGGCTCGCGAACACTGCACGGGCGATGAAGGACTGATGGCGGAAGCTCTCGCGCGCGAACACATTGGTGATGTGGACCTCGACCGCGGGCAGGTTCACGCCGGTGAGGGCGTCGTGCAGTGCGATCGATGTGTGGGTGTAGCCGCCCGCATTGATGACGATGCCTGCCGCCTTCTGGGCGCCGGCCTCATGGATGAAATCGATCAGCTCGCCTTCATGGTTGGACTGGCGGCAGTCGACCGCAAGACCAAAGTGATCCGCGGTGTCGCGGCAGAGCGCCTCGACATCGGCGAGCGTCGCGTGGCCGTACTTCTCCGGCTCGCGGGTTCCCAGCAAGCTGAGGTTCGGACCATTGAGGACGAAAATGGTGTTGGACATCCAGAGCTCAAAGCAAAACAAAGGCAAAGCGCCGCTGCGGTCGGCACACGGGCCGCCCCTGGCGCGCGTTATAGGTAACCTGACCGGCGAGGGGAAGCCTCAGAACGCCGTCATCCCGACCTAAATGGTTCATCCCGCTGGTAAAAGCTCTGCGGGAACAGTCAGATATCAAAAGTTAACCAATCTTAAGAAGCTGTGGTGAGTGATTGAAAACGCTCACAAAACGCCAAGCCGAACGGGTGGGCGGGCGGGCCGCAGTGCAGTCCGCCCGCGGCACGGCTCAGCAGCTTGCCTTGCCGCAGCGTGCCTCCCCGATCTTCTTGCTGAGACCATCGAGGCCGATCGCCCCCACGACCACCTGGTTGCCGATCACATAGCTCGGGGTTCCGTTCAGCCCCATGTCCTCGGCGAGCTTGAAATTCTCCTCCAGCGTGGCGCGGACCTCGGGGCTCGCCATGTCCTTCTCCAGGCGTGCCATGTCGAGGCCGGCGTCCTTGGCGGCGGCAAGCGCCCGGGCCTTGTCGGCCTGCCCCCGTCCGCCGAGCAGCTTCTGGTGAAAGTCGAGATACTTCTTGCCCGTGGGATCCTGCATGCGCACGGCGACGGCGACCTGGGCGGCCTCGACCGAACCCGGGCCGAGCACGGGGAATTCCTTCAGCACCACCTTCAGTTTGGAGTCTGATTTCATCAGGCTCAGCATATCGTTCATGGCGTGCTTGCAGTAGCCGCAGTTGTAATCGAAAAACTCGACGAAGGTGACGTCGCCGTCGCGGTTGCCGACCATCACGCCGCGCGGCGAATTGAAGATGGTCTCGGCATTCTTCTTCACCGCCACCTGGTGCTTTTCGGCCTCCGCCGCCGCCTGGCGCTTGCTCAGCTCGGCAGACACCTCCTCGAGGATTTCCGGATGGGAGAGCAGATAGCTCTTGATGATGCCCTCGATCTCGCCACGCTGGGCGTCGGAGAAGCTCTGCGCATGCACGGTCGCGGGTATGATGCACAGCGCCAGGGCCGCGGCGGCGAGCGGGTTGACGAGGTTGCGAAGCGAGAGCATCTGGGATCCTTTGGCTGAAGTGCGGCCGTCGAAGGCGCGCGCGGGATAATACGGGTTAGTTCTTCTGTCCGGGAATTGGTTTTGCCGACACGATGTCGTCGGCCTTGACCCAGCCCGGCGTTCCCACCGCGAAGCGGGTCTTGGCGCGGGTGGCGAGTTCACGTGCGGTCTTGTTGTCACCACGCAGGAACGCGGCCTGCGCGGATGCGAGGTCGGCCTCTGCATAATTGCCCTTGCGGCCATACGCCATCGCCAGTTGGGTGTAGCCGATCGGAGCTTCCGGTTCACGGGTGAGGGCGGACCGCAGAATCGCAATCGCCTCGTCAGCATAGGCCTTATTATCCGATGCGATCAGGGCCTGCCCAAGTAACATCTCGATGAGCGGGGCATTGCTCGACAGCTGCAGGGCCTTGCGCAACGGCACGATCGCCTCCGCCGGGCGGCCGCCCTCGAGCAGCGCCTGGCCTCGGAGTTCGTGAAAATACGGATTGTTCGGCTGTTCGCGGATCAGGTCGTCGATCATCGCCAGAGCCATGCGCAGGTCGCTGTGCCGGTAGGTGGAGATGGCGCGGGCGTAGCGCGCCGCCAGGGTGGTGTTGGAGGACGGATATTTGCGCGCCACCGTGTCCGGCCGGTCCATGAAACCGGAGATCTTGGCGCGCATCAGGTCGTGCCGCAGTTGCAGGGCCGGATCGTCTTTCTTCTCCCAGTACGGACTCGAGCGGGCGAGCTGCTCGAGCGCGGCGACGCGCTCGGCCGGCATCGGGTGCGACATCAGGTAGGGGTCGGTGCCCTGGGACGAGAACAGCGTCTGGTCGGCAAACCGCTTGAAGGTGTCGTACATGCCCTTGGCCGACTGGCCGGTGGCGGTGAGGAATTTGACGCCGGCGCGGTCGGCGTTTTCCTCCTGCTGGCGCTGGTAGGACAGCAGATTGCGCCGGATCGCCTCCTGCGGGGCGCTGATCGCCGCGGCGCCAATCTGGGACGCGCCACTGGAGTTGCTCTTGGCACCGGCGACCATGGCACCGACGCCGAGCAGCATGGCGATGATCATCTGGGTCTGGGCCTGGGCGAGCTGCTCGCGCAGCTTGGCGAGATGGCCGCCGGCGAGATGGCCGGTCTCGTGCGCCAGCACGCCGATGATCTGGTTCGGCGTCTGCGCGTCGAGCAGGGCGCCGTAGTTGACGAAGATGCGGCGGCCGTCGGCGACGAAGGCGTTGAACGAGCGGTCGTTGATGATGACGACCTGAATGTTCTGCTTTTCGAGGCCGGCGGTGCGCAGGATCGGCCGGGTATAGTCGCGCAGCAACTGCTCGATCTCGGCGTCCCGCAGCGTCGGCGGTCCCTTGGCATCCTGGGCCGCGGCCGGCAGTGTCGTCATGCAGGCAAGTGCGGCCGCGGTGATGGCCGCCATCAGGCGAGCCGCGAGCGATCGGCTGCGGCGCGGCGGTTGCGGAGGTCGATCCTGCAGGTTTAACAATGGAGCCACCGCGCTGAAGGTGATATGGCCTGTTGCGACAAGGTCGGGATTCCCCCGGGGATTCCGCCTTACCAAACCGCCGAATACGGCAACAGAGCGGCATCCGGATGACGTTCGATAAACGCCATGTCAGGGCCGGACAGGCCGTTGTGGGATAGCAGATTTCCATGTTGGACGTGAAGTTGAAGGACAGGGCGATGGGCCTGCTGCGGCCCGCGGCCCGCAGCGATGTTCCCCCGTTCATGGTGATGGACGTCATGGCGGCTGCGGCCAGGATCGAGGCGTCGGGTGGCCATGTGATCCACATGGAAGTCGGCCAGCCGGCAGCCGGCGCCCCCTCGGTTGCCATTGCTGCGGCCCATACGGCGCTTGACCAGGGCCGCATCGACTACACCTCGGCCCTGGGGATGCCGTCGCTGCGCGCCCGCATCGCCCGGCATTATCGCGAGACCTATGGCTGTGACGTCGACCCCGAGCAGGTCGTCGTGACCACCGGCTCGTCCGGCGCGTTCATTCTGGCGTTCCTGGCGATGTTCGAGCCGGGGGACCGGGTCGCCGTCACGGTTCCCGGCTATCCGCCCTACCGTCACATCCTGACGGCGCTGGGCTGTGAGCCGGTGCTGATCGAGACCACCAGCGAGACCCGCCATGCCCTGACCGGCGAGATGCTGCTCGCCGCCCATCGCAAGACCCCGCTCAAGGGCGTGCTGGTCGGCAGCCCGGCCAATCCGACCGGAACGATGATGAGCCGCGAGGCGCTCACCGACCTGATCGCGGCTGCCGAGAGCGCCGGCATCCGCTTCATCTCCGACGAAATCTATCACGGGCTGGACTATGCCTTTCCGGCGGTGACCGCCGCGCAGCTGTCGCCGCGGGCGCTGGTGATCAACTCATTCTCGAAATACTTTTGCATGACCGGCTGGCGGGTCGGCTGGATGGTGGTGCCCGAGCCGCTGGTGCGGCCGATCGAGCGGCTGCAGCAGAACCTTGCGATCTCGGTGCCGACGCTGTCGCAGGTCGCGGCGGAAGCCGCCTTCGAGGGCCGTGCAGAGATGGACGCGGTCAAGCACAGCTACCAGGACAATCGGCAGATCCTGATCGAGGGACTGCCACAGGCCGGCCTCGACCGGTTTCTGCCGGCTGACGGGGCATTCTACCTCTATGCCGACATCTCCAAGTTCTGCGCCGACAGCTTCAGCTTCGCGTCACGGATGCTGGAGGAGGCGCATGTGGCGGCGACGCCGGGCGTCGACTTCGATCCGGTCAATGGCCGCTCGTTCGTCCGCTTTTCCTATGCGCGCTCGACCGACGACATGCGCACCGCCGTCGCCCGGATCTCGCGCTGGCTGGCGCAGGCCACCTTCTGACAGCTGCGTTGTTATTGTGCGGTGCGGTTTGCTGTGATGCCGTCACCCGCGAACAGCCCGCGTGATATTCCGCCCATTGGCATTGGCAGCCCTCCCGTGGCACCGTATAGGCTGCGTCAGTTTGACCGATTGTGCAGAGGGGGATTGTCATGTCCGCGACCACCATGCCGGCGACGGCGGAGAAAGCACGTAAGCCCTGGTACAAGGTTCTCTACGTCCAGGTGCTGATCGCGATCGTGCTCGGCGTGCTGGTCGGCTGGCTCGCGCCGAACATCGCCACCAATGATTGGGTCAAGGCGCTCGGTGACGGCTTCATCAGGCTGATCAAGATGGTGATCGCGCCGATCATCTTCTGCACCGTGGTGTCCGGTATCTCCCACATCCAGGACGCCAAGAAGGTCGGCCGCGTCGGCATCAAGGCGCTGATCTATTTCGAGGTCGTCTCGAGTTTCGCACTGATCCTCGGGTTGATCATCGGCAACCTGTTCCAGGTCGGCCATGGCCTGGCCGCCAAGCCCGACGCGGCGGCGGTCGCGAGTTACGCCAAGCAGGCCGCCGAGCAGAAGTCGGTCGATTTCGTCCTCAACATCATCCCTGACAGTGTCGTCGGTGCGCTGGCCAAGGGCGACATCCTGCAGGTGCTGCTGTTCGCCATCCTGTTCGGCTTCTCGCTGATGGCGCTCGGCGAGCGCGGCCATACGGTGCGCAATCTGATCGATGACGTCGCCCATGCGGTGTTCGGCGTCATCGCGATCGTGATGAAGGCGGCGCCGTTCGGCGCGTTCGGCGCCATGGCCTATACGGTCGGCAAGTTCGGGCCGGCGGCGCTCGGCAACCTGCTCGGACTGATCGCGCTGTTCTACATGACCGCGGCGCTGTTCGTGGTGGTGGTGCTTGGGCTGATCGCGCGCGTGATCGGTTTCAACATCTTCAAGTTCATCGCCTACATCAAGGACGAGCTGTTGATCGTGCTCGGCACCAGTTCGTCGGAGAGCGCGCTGCCGCAACTGATGGAAAAGCTGGAGCGGCTGGGGTGCTCGAAGTCGGTGGTCGGCCTCGTGGTACCGACCGGCTATTCGTTCAACCTCGACGGCACCAATATTTATATGACGCTGGCGACGCTGTTCATCGCGCAGGCGCTCGGTGTCGACCTCAGCTTCGGCCAGCAGCTCACCATTCTCGTTGTTGCGATGCTGACGTCGAAGGGCGCGAGCGGCGTGACCGGTGCGGGCTTCATCACGCTGGCGGCAACGCTCTCGGTGGTCAATCCGGCGCTGGTGCCGGGCATGGCCATCGTGTTCTCGGTCGACAAGTTCATGAGCGAATGCCGCGCCCTGACCAACATCACCGGCAATGGCGTCGCCACCGTGTTCGTATCGTGGTGGGAGGGCGAGCTCGATCGCACCAAGCTCAATGCGGCGCTCGACATTCAGGTCGATCCGTCGGACGTCGAGACGGCGGTGACCACCGGCTGACGGCCGGGCAACACGCGTTCCCCGAAAAGACAACGCCCGGCCGTGAAGGCCGGGCGTTTTGTTGTGACGTCGGGGTCCGGCTCAGGCGCCGCCGCCGAAGCGGCGCGACCACCAGCCGGCGCGACGAGGTCCACTGTCGGAGGTGTCCGCCTCCTGGGTTGCTGCGGGAGCCGGCTCATGGGCCACGGGCTCACGGGGGGCGGCTTCATGGGCTTCCGGCGCGGTCGGCTCCGGTTGTGCCGTCACCAGGACTGTTTCAGCGGCCGGAGCCGGGGGCGCGGCCTCGGCCGGCTGGTCGAGGGAGAAGTTCACCTTTTCACGGATGGTCGAGCGGCGCTTGCGCTTGTCGGCGTCCTCCGACGACGGCTCGTCGGCCGCCTCCGCTCTCACCGGCTGGTATGCGGCCGGTTGGGGAGGCTGGTCTGCGATCGGGGCCTCGTGCGCCACAGCGGGAATGGCAGGGGGAGCGTCGAGATCGGCGACGGCTTCGGTCGCCTCTGAGGGAGCCGGCGGCTCGAACTCGTCGGCAATTGCCGCGACCGATCCTTCCAGAGCGCCGTCATGCGTGCCCTCGTTGCCACCGCGTCGGCGGCGTCCACCCCGGCGGCCACGCCGCCGCGGACGGCGGTCGTCGCCCTGATCGCTGCGCGTCTCGAAGCCGTCGCGCTCCTCGCGGTCTTCACGGTCCTCAGCCTCGTCGCCGTCATCCTCGGCAGCGCCGACGTCATCGCCCTCGGCAGCTTCGAACGGCTCGCCCTCTGCGGCGACCGCGCCGGTTTCGTCCTGCTCATCGCCCTGGGCAGTCTGGCTGCGCTCATTGCCACGACCGCGCCGGCGCCGGCGACGGCGACGACGACGGCCGCCACCTTCACCCTCGGCGCCATCTTCGCTGGCCTGGGTCTCGGCAGCGTCATCGCTCTCCTCGCCCTCATCGTCGGCGAAGCCTTCAAGCAGTTCCTCGTCGTCGTAGGGCTCTTCAAGCGCGGGCGGCGCAGCGGCGGCCTGGGCTACCAGCAGGGCCTTGGCCGCTTCGAGCGTGTGCACCTGCTCGCCGCGGTCGATCACGAACGACTGCTGGCCGTTGACGGTCGGATCGGCGATCACCGACAGCGTTACCTTGAAGCTGTTCTCGAGGTCGCGCAGGTGGCCGCGCTTGTGGTTGAGGACGTAAAGCGCCACTTCGGTCCGCGTCCGCACCACCAGATTGTGGGTGGCGCCCTTCATCAGCACCTCTTCGAGGCCGCGCAGCAGCTGCAGCGCGACAGAGGCGACGGAACGCACATGGCCGGTGCCGCCGCAATGCTGGCAGGGCTCGGTCGAGCTCTCCAGCACGCTGGCGCGGATGCGCTGGCGCGACATCTCCAGCAGGCCGAAATGGGAGATGCGGCCGACCTGGATGCGGGCGCGATCATGCCGCAGGCAGTCGCTCAGCTTGCGCTCGACCGAACGGTTGTTGCGCTTCTCGTCCATATCGATGAAGTCGATGACGATCAGCCCAGCGAGGTCGCGCAACCGCAGCTGCCGGGCGATCTCCTCGGCGGCCTCGAGGTTGGTCTTGAGCGCAGTATCCTCGATGTGGTGCTCGCGGGTCGAACGGCCGGAGTTGACGTCGATCGAGACCAGCGCCTCGGTCTGGTTGATGACGATGTAGCCGCCGGACCGCAACTGCACGGTCGGCGAGAACATCGCGTCGAGCTGGCTTTCCACGCCCATCCGCGAGAACAGCGGCTGACCGTCGCGATAGAGCTTCACCGCGCGGGTGTGCGTCGGCATCAGCATCTTCATGAAGTCGCGTGCTTCCTGGTAGCCGGCTTCACCGGCGACCTGAATCTCGTCGATCTCCTTGTTGTAGAGGTCGCGCAGCGAGCGCTTGATCAGCGAGCCTTCTTCGTAAACGAGGTTCGGGGCCTGCGAGCGCAGCGTCAGGTCGCGCACCGTCTCCCACATCCGGATCAGGTATTCGAAGTCGCGCTTGATCTCGGGCTTGGTGCGCGAAGCGCCGGCGGTGCGCAGGATGACGCCCATGCCTTCCGGCACGTCGAGGTCCTGGACCACTTCCTTGAGGCGCGAGCGGTCCTGGGCTGAGGTGATCTTGCGGCTGATGCCGCCGCCACGGGCGGTGTTGGGCATCAGCACCGCGTAGCGTCCCGCAAGCGACAGGTAGGTGGTGAGTGCGGCGCCCTTGTTGCCGCGCTCTTCCTTGACCACCTGCACCAGCATGACCTGGCGGCGCTTGATCACTTCCTGGATCTTGTACTGACGGCGGGGGCGGAAGGCGCGCTCCGGCACTTCCTCCAGCGCATCGTCGCCACCGACGGACTCGACCGTCTCTTCCTCGGTCGCCTCGTCGTCCTCGTCATCCTCCTCGTCGTCGCCATCCTCGGCGTCGTCGTGGGCATGCTCGTGGGCCTCGGTTGGCTCGCCGTGATGGTCGTCGTGATCGTGAGCTTCGTCCGCATGCGGCGCATCGGCGTCGGCGGTCAGCGCGACGGGGGCCTCGTCGCCATGCCCTGCCTCGATCGCCGGGGCATCATGGCTGGCGTCCGTGCCTTCGGCGGCGACGACCACTGGCGCGGCGGCCTCAGCCTGATGGATCACATCGGCATAGCCGTGGATGGGCTCCGCATCGCCATGGGCGTGCGGGGCGTCGTGGTCGTGCTCCTCGTGGTGATCATGCTCGTCATCATGATGGCCATGGTCGTCGTGACCGGAATGATCATGGTGATGGTCGTCGTGCGCGTGTGCCTCGACGTCGCCATGGGCCGCGTGGGGCTCGTCATGGACGTGCTCATGACCATCGTGCTCATGACCGTCATGCTCGAACGCTTGCGGAGCGTTGGCGAGGTCAACGGCCGTGCCTTCGACGATCTCGCTGCGGACGCGCTCGCCATGGCCACGGCGACGCGCACCGCGGTGGCGCGAACGCCTGCGGTTCGGACGGTTCTCCGACTCTTCTTCCGCCTCGCGATGGGCGCGTTCGTCGGCCTCGATCAGCGCCTGCCGGTCGGCGACGGGGATCTGGTAGTAATCGGGATGGATTTCGCTGAAGGCAAGGAAGCCATGCCGGTTGCCGCCGTATTCGATGAAGGCGGCCTGCAGCGACGGTTCGACCCGTGTGACCTTGGCGAGATAGATATTACCGCGGAGCTGCTTGCGCTGGGCCGACTCGAAATCAAACTCTTCGACTCGATTGCCGCGGACCACCACGACCCGGGTTTCTTCCGGATGGGTGGCATCGATCAACATCTTGTTGGGCATCTGAGAACTCTTGGCGGCGGAGCGCGCGTCTGTCGGCCGGCGCAGGGCGCACGGCGGGGTACCGCGACGGTCCACCTGATTCGGGGGTGAGGGGAAGGCCAAAAGGCAACCCGAGGCGCGAGGCCGATCCCGAACGCGTGGCAGGCAGGGGCGCGAACATGTCGCATCGTCCTGGCGCAGTCGCTGCGTGGGAATTCGGCACTGGAGTCTGGCGCATCAAGCGTCGGCCCGTTCTGTACAGGTGCGGCAAGGGGGCCGCAGTAATCATCGCTGGCGGGCCAACGCGGCGCGTATGCGCTCGCCGGCTGTTGCCGATCGCCGCCTTGCGGCTGCGATCACCGATTGCGTGATGCGAACCCCAAGCTCCGAGATCCCTGGGGATCAGAGCCGGGTGGCCACTCGGGCTTGAAACCGAAGGCTTCCGACGGTCGCGCGCTGCGCTGACCGGGGAGGGCTCCGGAAAAGCACGCAAGGCCCTCGAACAAACATACGCATTCGAAGGACCGGCGCTGCACCGGGAGGCTAACGCGACACAACCGGAAGTATATGCCGTCAGCACAAGATACATACGTTGAAGCCGGGGCTCTGGCAAGGGAAGCGTCGCATGCTTGCAACACTCGAGTTGAATCTATCGAGCAGCCCCAGTTCGTTCTTTAAGGGGTGATTAACCCTGCGGTTCTAATCGGATAGTAAGGTCAGCTCGGAGGCTCGGGATTCGGTGGCTAGCCGCGCAAACCAGCATGTTTGGCTTCGGGCGGGCCTTTTGTGCGCCGCAGCGTTGCTGTGCCTTGCCTCCACTGCAAGTCTGGCGGCAGGCGCTCAAGCTTCTCAGCCGACGGTTGCGTCAGCCTATCCCGTCGCCTCAGACGTGCGGATCGCCGGCGATGACAAGCAGACTCGCTTCATCCTCGACCTCGATCGCAGGATTGATGTCCGGGCATTCGCGCTCGCCGACCCCTACCGGATCATTCTGGATGTACCCCAGGTCAGCTTCCAGCTGGCGTCCGGCACCGGCCAGACGGGGCGCGGCCTGATCAAGGCGTTCCGCTACGGTCTGGTGATGCCCGGCGGCTCCAGGATCGTGTTCGATCTGACCGGGCCGGCGCGGATCGAGAAGGCTTTTGTTCTCGATGCCGCCAACGGCCAGCCGTCACGGCTGATCGTGGAACTCGCGGCCACCGACAAGGCGGGCTTCAAGCAGGCCCTGGCAGCAGACGGAACCCCGGCGTTACGCCCGGCGCTCGACGAGCGCACCGGAACCACGGGGGCCGTGGTCGCCGACGCGGCGGGAGGGGATCATGGCGCTGAGGCGCCTGATTCCCGGCCAGTCATTGTCATTGATCCCGGCCATGGCGGCATTGACAACGGCACCATGGCGCCGAGCGGCGAAGCGGAAAAGACATTGGTGCTCGATTTCGCCATGGCGCTGCGGGCGCAGATCGAGAAGACCGGCAAATACCGGGTGGTCATGACCCGCAGCGACGACACCTTCATTCCGCTGGGCGATCGTGTGAAGGTCGCGCGCAACGCCAAGGCGGCCCTGTTCGTGTCGATCCATGCCGATGCGCTGCCGCGCGGCGAGGGGGATGCCCAGGGCGCGACCATCTATACGCTCTCGGACAAAGCCTCCGACGCGGAAGCCGAACGCCTCGCGGAGTCGGAAAACAAGGCCGACGCCATCGCCGGCGTCAACCTGACAGAAGAACCGACCGACGTCGCGGACATCCTGATCGACCTCGCCCAGCGCGAGACCCGCACCTTCTCCAATCGCTTCGCCCGCCTGCTCGCCGGCGAGATGAAGAGCGTGGCGCGCATGCACAAACATCCGCTGAAGTCGGCGGGGTTCAAGGTGCTGAAGGCGCCGGACGTGCCCTCGGTGCTGGTTGAGATCGGCTACGTATCCAACAAGGACGACCTCCAACACCTGGTCTCCGACAGCTGGCGAACCCGGACGGTCGGTTCCGTGGGGCAGGCGATCGAGGCATTCTTCGGCAAGCGGGTGGTATCCTCCGGCTCCGAGCATTGAAAGATCGGCCTTTACGGGTGAAGAGCCCTAGTTTGGCCACAGCCACGGCAGTATAAAAATTTCAACGGACGCCCCCGGAATCGGCCGGGTTTTCAGGCGGGCAGGGATTTCGGGACGGAAGATCGAATGCGATTGCTGCTGCGGTTCATGGGGTTCCTGTTTGCAGCGGGAACAATCGTGTTTCTGGTCGGCGTCGCCGCCGTGGCCGGCCTGATCTGGCATTATTCCAAGGATCTGCCGGACTATTCCCAGCTCCAGGACTATGAGCCGCCGGTGATGACCCGCGTCCACGCCGCCGACGGTGCGCTGCTTGCCGAATACTCCAAGGAGCGGCGTCTCTATTTGCCGATCCAGGCGATCCCCAAGCCGGTGATCAACGCGTTCCTGGCGGCGGAAGACAAGAATTTCTACGAGCACGGCGGCATCGACTTCTCGGGCCTGGCACGCGCCGTGGTGCTCTATGCCCAGAACCTCGGGTCCAACCGCCGGCCGCAAGGCGCCTCCACCATCACCCAGCAGGTCGCCAAGAACTTCCTGCTGACCAACGAGGTGTCGTTCACCCGCAAGATCAAGGAAGCCTTGCTGGCGATGCGCATCGAGCGCGCCTATTCCAAGGACAAGATCCTCGAGCTGTATCTCAACGAGATCTATCTCGGCATGGGCGCCTACGGCGTCGCCGCGGCTTCGCTGGTCTACTTCGACAAGTCGGTCAACGAGCTGACGGTCGCGGAAGCGGCCTACCTCGCGGCGCTGCCGAAGGCGCCGGCGGCGCTGCATCCGGTGCGCAACCGCGACCGCGCCATCGAACGCCGTAATTACGTCATCGATCGCCTGCTGGAAAACGGCTGGATCAAGCAGGCCGACGCGGACAAGGCCCGCAAGGATCAGCTGGTCGTCACCAACCGCGCCAACGCCGCTCATATTTTCGCCGGCGAGTATTTTGCCGAGGAGGTGCGCCGCGACATTCTCGACCGCTATGGCGAGAAGAAGCTGTATGAGGGCGGCTTGTCGGTCCGCACCACGCTCAATCCGACGCTGCAGGTCTCGGCACGCAAGGCGCTGACCGATGGTTTGGTGGCCTACGACGAAGCCCAGGGCTGGCGCGGGGCGGCCAACAAGATCGATGTCTCCGGCGATTGGGGTGTCAAGCTCGCCGAGGTCAAGTCGCTGAACGACATCACGCCGTGGCGCATGGCTGTGGTGCTGGAGACCAGCGACCAGTCGGCGCGAATCGGTTTCCAGCCCGGCCGCGAGCTCGGCGGCGCGGTGCTGAAGGACCGCCGGACTGGATTGATCTCCCTCGATGGCGTGCGCTGGGCGCGGCCGACCTCAGGCCCGACCCGCGGCAAGACGCCGACGGCGGTGTCGCAGGTGCTGTCGCCAGGTGACGTGATCTATGTCGATCCGCTGCTGGCCAAGGACGGCAGCAAGATCGAGGGCCAGTACCGATTGCGCCAGTTGCCGGAGGTGTCCGGCGCGCTGGTGGCGATGGATCCGTCCACCGGACGGGTGCAGGCGATGGTGGGCGGCTTCTCGTTCGACCAGAGCCAGTTCAACCGTGCGACGCAGGCCTACCGGCAGCCCGGTTCGTCGTTCAAGCCGATCGTCTATTCCTCGGCGCTCGACAACGGCTACACGCCCTCGACCGTGGTGATCGACGCGCCGATCGAGATCGACCAAGGCGCCGGCATCGGCATCTGGCGGCCTGAAAACTATTCGACCGGCAAGTACTACGGTCCGACCACGCTGCGCCAGGCGCTGACGAGGTCGCTGAACACCGTGACCGTGCGTCTTGCGCAGGACATCGGCATGCCGCTGATCGGCGAGTATGCCAAGCGCTTCGGCGTCTATGACGAACTGCCGAACTACCTGTCCTATGCGCTCGGCGCCGGCGAAACCACCGTGATGCGGATGGTCACGGCGTATTCGATGTTCGATAATGGCGGCAAGCGCATCAAGCCGACCCTGATCGATCGCATCCAGGATCGTTACGGCCGCACCATCTATCGCCACGACCAGCGCGAATGCCGCGGCTGCGAATCCGACGCCTGGAAAAACCAGGCCGAGCCGACGCTGGTCGACCGCCGCGAGCAGGTGCTCGATCCGATGACGGCGTACCAGATCACCTCGATGATGGAGAACGTGGTGCAGCATGGCACCGCGACGGTGATGAGAGAGGTCGGCAAGCCGATCGCCGGCAAGACCGGCACGACCAACGACGTGAAGGATGTCTGGTTCATCGGATTTTCGCCCGACCTCGTGGTCGGTGTCTATCTGGGGTACGACAAGCCGCGCTCGCTTGGTCGCAAGGCCACCGGCGGCGGTCTGGCGGCGCCTATCGCCCGGGATTTCCTCAAGGTGGCTCTGGCCGACAAGCCCGCGATTCCATTCCGCGTGCCGGCTGGAATCAAGCTGATCCGGGTCGATCCGAAGACGGGAGTCCGGGTCAGCCCTGGCTCGGGCGGCGCGTCGATCCTCGAAGCGTTCAAGCCGGGTACGGCGCCGCCTGACAATTATTCGGTGATTGGCGTGGCGGATGCCGATGGACGGTCAGTGGCGGTGCCGCCCGACGCGGACCGGGCCATCATGCGTCCGGGGACCGGTGGATTGTACTGACGCGGATTGCCATCGCTGGCCCGAGCCGTTAAATCGCACTGGCGCGCCGCCTTCGTGGTGCGCCCTGGATAGAGACTATGCGCCCTGAAATCGAACGGTTAGTCGAAGAGATCAAGCAGTCAGTCGGGCTGCTGAGGAGGCATCTTTGACGTCGATGCATCGACGGCCCGCCTCGCTGAGCTGAACAAGCTCGCTGAAGATCCCGACCTCTGGAACGATCCCCAGAAAGCCCAGAAGCTGATGCAGGAGCGGACCTCGCTTGAGGATCAGCTCGGCGGCATCGGCAAGGTCGAGCGTGAGCTCGACGACCAGATCGGCATGATCGAGCTCGGCGAGGCCGAGGGCGATGAGTCGGTCGTGACCGACGCCGAAGCCGCGCTGCGCGCCCTCAAGAAGGAGGTCGCGCGCCGCGAGCTCGAGGCGCTGCTGTCCGGGGAAGCCGACGCCAACGACAGCTATCTCGAAGTCCATGCCGGTGCCGGCGGCACCGAGAGCCAGGACTGGGCGAACATGCTGCTGCGCATGTACACCCGCTGGGCGGAGCAGCACGGCTACAAGGTCGAGGTGCTGGAAGAGACCGAGGGCGAAGAAGCCGGCATCAAGTCGGCGACCATCCAGATCAAAGGCCATAACGCTTATGGCTGGCTGAAGACCGAGGGCGGCGTGCATCGCCTGGTGCGGATCTCGCCGTTTGATTCCAACGCGCGGCGCCACACCTCGTTTTCGAGCGTTGCGGTGTTTCCGGTCGTCGACGACCGCATCCAGATCGACATCAAGGAAGCGGATGTCCGCGTCGACACCATGCGGTCGGGCGGCGCCGGCGGTCAGCACGTCAACAAGACGGAGTCGGCAGTTCGCCTGACGCACGTTCCGACCGGCATCGCGGTCGTCTGCCAGGCCGGCCGTTCGCAGCACAAGAACCGGGCGCAGGCCTGGGACATGCTGCGCGCGCGCCTCTACGAGATCGAGCTCAAGCGGCGCGAGGCGCAGGCGGCGGCGGACCAGGCGGCGAAGACCGATATCGGCTGGGGCCACCAGATCCGCTCCTACGTGCTGCAGCCCTACCAGATGGTGAAGGACCTGCGCACCGGCGTGCAGACATCGGACACCCAGGGCGTGCTCAACGGCGACCTCGATGAGTTCATGGCCGCGACGCTCGCCCAGAAGGCGTTCGGCACCACGCCGGGCGCGATCGAGGACGTCGACTGAGCGTCACGGCCGGCTCGCCGGTGCCGTCCGCCGGCGCTAGGTCGTGGCCGCCCGTGCCACGCGCTCGGAGAACCACGCCTCGAACCAGCGGGTGAAGCGGCCGCTGTCGCGGTCGCCGCCGTGCCAGGCGGCAAAGGCATGGCCGTCGCTGCCGATCATGATCACCGCGTCGAGACCCTTCGACTTGCGCAAGGTCTCGACCGCCTGTGCCGGGGTCTGCGCGATCGGGCCGGCGACATTGAATGACGTGTTGACCGAAACTTCGACGCCGATACGGCGGCCGAGCGCTTTCAGGTAGGCATGGGTGAGCGGATCATCGGCCTCGCGCACGATCTGCACCCGCCCGGTGCCGTCGGCATGGACGACGGCGGGAATCCGGTCATATGCGTGCGGCTTCGCCTGTGCGGTGAGCACCATGTAGTTGTAGGCGTTGTAGTCGGCGTCTGAGGCGCCGTCCTGCAGGTCGAAGAACGCCAGCGCGGCCTCGCGCGTCGCCATCGGCGCGAGCGGCCGGATCGCTTCGCGATATTTGACGCGCTCGTTCAGGCGTTCGCGCGTGGCCGGGTCGCAGGGGTTGGCGAGGATCGAGCGATGGCCGAGTGCTCGCGGCCCGGTTTCCGCCGGGCCCTGGTAGAGAGCAATGACGCCGCTGTCCGCGACCATGAAGGCCATGAGGTCGGCGATGGCGTCGCGCGCCGAGGCCGTCGCCACCGTGCCGATGCGGCGGGAGGCGATGTCTGGCGCTGCAAGCGCATCGGCGATCTCGTCGGATGAGGGAGACGGTCCACAGTAGAAGGCGTGGCTGATCGGCGCGCCGCGCGCCGCGCCGGCAAGCTGTGCGAAGCGCCAGGCCGCGCCGACGGTGACGCCGGGATCGCCCGGCGTCGGTGGCACCCACAGGTGAAGCTTCGCCTTGCGCTTCTGGTGCGTGACAAACCAGGTCTCGTCGAAATGCTCCAGCAACCGCATGTTGCCGACGGCATTGAGTGCGACGCCGCCGGTCAGCACCAGTTGATGGGCGCCGGTCGTGCGCAGCAGATGATCGACCACGTGCACCATGGCGTCCTCGAACACCATCTGCGTCGCGGCGGCCTTGTCGAGGCGGTCCTGGGTGTCGGGGCGATGATGGATGTCCTCGACCCGCAGCACAGCATCGGGATTCCAAAGGTCGTCCGGCTTCAGCGGCGGGCCCAGCACGTCGATGAGCGCCTGCTCATAGGGATTGTCGAATGGGTCGCGGTACCAGCGCCCCAGCGCACGGTTGAGTTCGACGGTGCCGTTGTCGCCGAGATGCAGCACGTCCTTCAGGCGGCCATAGTAGCGGTTGGTGGCGCGGTTCATGTCGCCCCAGGCCGCCGCGCCCATGTAGCGCCCCTCGCAGGACAGCCAGGTCCAGCCACCCTGGGTCGAGGCGATCACGCTGTAGAACGCGCCGAGGGAGTCGAACACGCTGTCGTTGCAGAACAGCTGCTCCAGCACGCCGTTGCGTGCCCGGTAAAGCGAGATCGAGCCGCGGTCACCTGTGCCGTCGAGCACGGCGATCGCCACCGGCTCCCTGCTGTCGTCGAACGGAGAGGCCGCGGACGAGAACCAGGCGTGGTTGTCGTGGTGCGGCATGCAGATCAGCGGCAGCCGTTCGCTGAGGCCGAGCTGGCGGCCAAGAAGTTTGGGCGAGCGCGTCATCTGCTCGAGCCGGCGGCCGTCGAAACCGGCCGCGCTGGTGGTGCTCAGCAGGCGAAAGCTGCCGGGGGCTTCCTCCAGCACCGAACGGATCAGCGTTCCGGCGAGTGCCGGATAGTCCCAGGAGGTCAGCCAGGCCGCGATGTCGTCGAGGTCGCGGCCGAGACCGCGCAGCGTCGCCACCATGGCGTCGATCGACAGCCGTGGATACTCCGTGGAGTGCTTGATCCCGGAGAAGCGTTCTTCCTCGTTGTTGACGATCAGGCGCGGGCCGCGCGCGGCGGTGACCTCGACGAGGGCGACGCCGGAATTGTGGGTGCCCGGCAGGCCGAGACCGGCGAGATACACGGTTTCGCCGCGGGCGAGCCGTTCACGGACGAGCTGCAGTCGCTGCCGTGCGAAGCCGGAGTCGGGCGCATGGAAGCCCGCAGCCCGCATCAGCTGCGCGCTCAACCAGCGAGCCGCATGAAAGCCGGCCTTTCCCAGAAGGGGATGCCGGGGACCGATGCGTGTCTCAACCAGAATGCGAGCTCCGCAAACGACAAATAGCGCCGCCCGCACAAAACATGTTTCGGCAGGCCGGACAAGCCGCGAGGCGGGAGGACGGAGAGCTCAGCTCGAGCCGAGCCGGACGCCGGCCCGCAGGAACTTCTGCGGGTCGACTGCATCGCCGTCGATGCGGGTCTCGTAGTGCAGGTGGGGGCCAGTCGAGCGGCCGGTCGAGCCCACGGCGCCGATGATCTGGCCGATCTTGATGATGTCGCCGACCTTGACCTTGATGTCAGAGAGATGGCCGTAGCGGGTGGCGAGCCCATTGCCATGGTCGATCTCGATCATCCGGCCGTAGCCGCCGCTCCAGCCGGCACTCTCGACCCGGCCATTGGCGGTGGCGCGAACAGGGTCGCCCATCGACGCGCGGAAATCGAGCCCGGTGTGCATCGCCGGACGGCCGAGGAAGGGGTCGGTGCGAACCCCGAAACCGGAGGAGAACTCGACCTCGCCGAGCACCGGCTTGCGGTATGGCACGAGCGACAGGGTCCGGTTGAGCCGGTCGATCTGTGCCCGCGTGATGCTGATCCGGTAGAGCTGGCGGTCGAAGGTGTCGGCATCCTTCGAGGGCGGTTTGACAGGAACGAACGGGCCGCCGATTCCGCCCTTGGGGGTTGCGCCCTGCATCTGGTTGAGGTCGAGCCCGAGGTCGGTGAAGACGCCGCGCATGCGGCGAATCCGCCCCTCATACTGGTCTTCCACGGCATTGAGGGTCGCAAGCTGGCGGGTTTCGACCTGATCGAGCGAGGTCTGCAGGCGCACCAAGGCGGTGTCGAGGCCCTGGACCTTGGCGAACTGGGCTGGCTGAGCCGCGACCGTCGGCGGCGTGCGGGATTCGAGCCGCGCCTCACGGTCGGGCGGAGCGACGAATATCACCGTGTCGTTGATCGGCGACGGCTTCGGAATCGCCGAGAGACCGCCATCGGTCGCCGCGCCCCGTGCTGGCGGTTTGATCGAACCGGTAACGGAGACGTCGGGCAGGGCGTTCATCGCCGCTGCCCGGGACTCCAGCGCCGACTGGCGGCGCACGATCTGGTCGAGCTTCTGGTCGAACTGCTCCTGGTCCAGCAACTGCCGGCTGGTGGTGCGATCGAGCCGCGCCCGCAGTTCAGCGATCCGGTCCTCATAGGCATACTGCATCGAGGCCTGCCGGGCGATCAGCCGGGTCAGCACGTCGTCGCGAAAGGCGAAATAGGTGGCGGTGGCTGCCGACCAGGCACCCATCACCGTGACGGTGCCGACCACGATCCAGAACACCACGGGTCCGATCCGCACCTGCTTGCCGGCATGGGCAATGGTGTAGCTGCTGCGGCTGGACGCCTGGGGGGCCGGGGAATGAAGCGGAGCGGGGCGGCGGACATGGGGCCGCGCGTGGTCGTGCGGATGAGACGAATGGTCAGTCTGGCGGTTCGATCGGTACGACATCGGCACTCCCGGAACCCGCCACGGACTCATATGCGGCGGGTCTCTACTCCCGGGGGGCGATTTGACCTGGGCATGGTTAATATTCGGACAATGAGCGTGCTCGATTTAGAGCGCGCGGACCGCCTCCAGCACCGCGTCGGCATGGCCGTCGACCTTGACGTTGCGCCAGACGCGCAAGATTTGACCGCTCCCGTCAATCAGAACTGTTGTACGAAGAATCCCAAGGAAGGTCCTGCCATACATCGATTTTTCGCCCCAGGCGCCATACGCGGTCAGCATCTCCTTTTGCTCGTCTGATACAAGAGGTGTTTTTAATTTGTGTTTGTTTTTAAAGGAGTCTTGAGCTTTCACGGTGTCGCCGGAGACGCCGATGACATCGGTGCCGTGAGCAGCGAACTCTCCGGCGAGACGGGTAAAGTCCATGGCCTCGCGGGTGCAGCCCGGAGTGTCGGCGCGCGGGTAGAAAAACAGCACCAGGTTGCGTCCGGCGTAATCCCTGAGGGACAGGCGCTGGCCGCCGTCGCGTGGCAGGTCGAAGCCGGGAGCCGCCTGGCCTTCGACCAGCGGGATCGCTTTGGTCACCGAGGACGCCGATATGGACTTGGTGGCGGGTTTCCCCGCCGCGGCAGCCTTCTTCGTCGTGGTTGCACGCGTGACGGCCTTCGCACTCGACTTGGGCGCGACCTTCGCCGTCGCCCTGGTCGTGGTCCGGGAGCGCGCGGCTGAGCCCAGTTTCGATGTTTTCTTGCGCGTTTCCTGAGACATACGCCTTCCTTTCGTCGCTTTCGACGGGTCTTTAAATCGCATCCGATTCCTCCGGCGGTGGGCTGGAGCTTGTCGTCGGTCGCGGTGCAAATCTGGCGGCCGAAGGGTAAGGTGGCAAGGGAATCTCTTCCGCCTCCGGTCCTCCGGGCCGGGAGAACGTGAACCTGTGAACCGGGGAATGGCCGCGATGCCGGCAGACGAGCGACCGTTCTCCGCCGACGCTCGCGCTCAGGCTGGCGGTCGCCGCGAACATCAGCGTCAAGAGGCTCGATACCGAGAGGCAATGGCAAGACCTGAGCCGCAGCAGGCCCGGAACTCCCGTGCCGACGATCATCCCGCATGGGATGATGCCGACTGGTCGCTTCACGACGAGGAAGCGAGCGGCGCCCGCGCGCGCCGGCTGCTGGCGCGCCGCACCGGACCGATGTTCGACCATGCCGACGCCTGGCTCCACGGTTTGCGCCGCGCCGTGTTCGGCGCGCGCTGGCTGCGCCTGGTCGCCACCGTCGCCGGCGTTTTTGCGATCGTGGCCGCGAGCGGATTCGGTGTGCTGTGGTGGCGGCTCGGGACAGGCCCGATCAACCTCGACGTCATGACACCGTGGCTGGTTGCGGCGATCGAGGACAATCTCGGCAAGGACCATACGGTCGAGGTCGGCGGTACCCAGATCGAGCGCACCGGGCGGATCCGGATCGCGGTGCGAATCCGTGACATCGTGGTGCGCGACCGTGCGAAGGCCGTGGTGGCCAGCGCGCCGAAGGCCGAGGTCCGGATTTCGCCCACTGCGCTGATGTTGGGGCGGCTGCGCGCGGAGAGCCTTAATCTGGTCGGCGCGGAACTGTCAGTGCGCATCGCGCCCGATGGCCGTGTCATCGTGTCGACCGGCGACAACGCCCGCCCGCTGGCGACCGCGGCCGCGCCGCGTTTGTCCCCTCCGCCGCCCGCGCCGACAGGACCGACTTCGCTCCCTCAGCCGGCGCCGGTCCAGGCCGGTAAGCCCGCCGCGTCCGAGGGCGCCGCCAGGAACGGAGGCGTGCAGGGCATTCTTGCCGGCCTCGACTGGCTCGACGGCCTGAGCAAGAGCGGCCTCGATGGCGAAAACCTCGATGAAGTCGGCCTGAAGAACGGCAACCTGATCGTCGACGATCAGCGCACCGGCGGCAGGCTCACGTTCCAGAACATCAGCCTCAGCCTGCGCCGCCCGCGCGGCGGCGGCGTCGCCCTCAGTCTCGGGGAGGATGGCAAGAACGCCTGGTTCCTGAAGGTGCTGGTCGGGCCCCAGTCGAGCGGGGTGCGCTCGGTCGACGTCCAGGCCGACAAGGTGCCGGTCAAGAACATCCTGCTGGCATTGCGGTTGAAAGAGCTGAATTTTACCGCCGACATGCCGCTGACCGGACGTGTGCGCGGCGAGATCGGCCGTGACGGTCTGCCGACCTTCCTCACCGGCAAGATGGCGATGGGCGCGGGCCAGATCATCGACCGCGACGCGCCTGACTACCCGATGGACATCGATCAGGTCGACATCAATGTCGACTGGGATGCCGCGCGCCGCGTGATGGTGGCGCCGTTCCAGATCGTTTCGGGGGCGAACCGGATCACGCTGCTCGCGCATCTCGAACCACCGAACGACAGTCTCCCGAACTGGCAGCTCGGCTTCAGCGGCGGCACCATCCTGTTCGGCGGCGAGAACGGCTCCGACCCGCTGATCTTCAACCGCATCGCGGTGCGGCTGCGCTTCGACACCGACAATCGGCGGGTGCTCCTGACCCAGGCCGATTTCGGCAATGGCGACATCAGCATTGCCGGCTCCGGCAGTCTCGATTATTCGACGGCCGAGCCGCGCCTGACGCTGGGGCTGGCGGGAACGCCGATGCCGGTGTCGGCGCTGAAGCGGATCTGGCCGATCGTGGTCGTGCCGGAGGTTCGCGAGTGGGTCGTTCAGCGTGTCGACAAGGGCACGTTGCAGCGCATGGAAATCGGTGTGAATGCGCCGGTTCACACGCTGTCGCGCAGCGGGCCGCCGATTCCCGACGATGGCCTCGCCATCACCTTCGTCGGCAGCAACGTGGCGATGCATCCGGTCGACGAGTTGCCGGGCCTTCATGATGCCGACCTCAAGGCCCGCGTGACGGGCCGCACGGCGACCATCAATGTCGGCCAGGCCGCGGTCGATACACCGGCCGGCCGCCGCCTCACCATTTCCGACCTGGTGTTCGACATTCCGGATTTCGTGCCGAAGCCGCCGCCGGCGCGTGTCCGCTTCCGCGTCGATGGACCGGTGCCGGCCGCCGCCGAGATCCTCAATTCCAATCGCCTCAGCGAGTTCAGCAGCAGCGCGCCGATCGACCCGAACACCAGCCGCGGCAACGTCACGGCGCAGGTGATGCTCGGCCTGCCGATCAAGAACGAGTTGACCAAGGCCGATACCAGCTACGCCATCAACATCGATCTCACCGGGTTCTCCGCCGACAAATTGGTGATGAACCAGAAGCTCGAAGGCAACGCCCTCAAGGTCGTCGCCAACAACCAGGGTTATCAGGTCAAGGGCGACGTCAAGATCGGCGGCCAGGCTGCGAGCCTCGACTACCGCAAGCCGACTGACGGCGACGCCGATGTGAAGCTTCAGGCGACGCTCGACGATGCCGGTCGCGCCAAGCTTGGCGTGGACCTGGGGACGGCCATCTCCGGGGCGATCCCGGTGAAGCTCACCGGCAGGATCGGGGCGCCCGAGCGCGAGAACAAGCTCGGCATCGAGGCGGACCTGACCGCGGCGCGGGTCGACAACCTGCTGCCGGGCTGGGTCAAGGCCGCGGGGAAGGCGAGCCGGATCACCTTCAACGTGGTGCAGAAGCCGCAAGCGACTCGGCTCGAGGACATCGCAATCGACGGCAGCGGCGTCCAGATCAAGGGCGCGCTCGAGATCGATCAGAACGGCGACGTGATCAACGCGGCGTTTCCGACCTTCGCCCCATCCGAGGGCGACAAGACCTCATTGAAGGCCGAGCGGGCGCCGGACGGCGTGCTCAAGGTGACAATGCGCGGCGATGTGTTCGATGCGCGCGGCTTCCTCAAATCGGCGATTTCCGGTCGTGACGCCGAGACCAAGACCAAGCAGAAGGCGGCCGATCTCGACCTCGATCTGAAGATGGGCGCGATCGCCGGATTCGATGGCGAGGCGGTGCGGGGCGTCGATGTCAAGCTGTCGCGCCGCGCCGGCGTGATCAAGGCGTTCCAGCTCAACGGCAAGATCGGCCGCGATACACCGCTGACGGGCGATATTCGCGGCAAAGCACAGGGTCGCGAGGTGCTGTATCTCGAGACCAACGATGCCGGCGCGCTGTTCCGCTTCACCGACATCTACAAGAAGATGGTGGGGGGACGGGTGTGGCTGGCGATGGACCCGCCGGCATCGGACGCCTCCGCTCAGGAGGGATTGCTGAACGTCCGCGATTTCTCGGTCAAGGGTGAGGCGGCGCTCGATCGCGTCGTCGCCAATGGTCCGGCGACCGGCTCCAGCGGCGTTGGGTTTTCCCACATGCGGGCCGAGTTCACCCGGCAGAGCGGCCAGCTCACGATCCGCGACGGCATCCTGCGGGGCCCGACCGTCGGCGCGACGATCGAAGGCAACATCAATTACCCGGCCAATCAGGTGCGCATGAGCGGCACCTTCGTGCCGATGTACGGCCTCAATAACATGTTCGGCCAGATTCCGATCGTCGGCCTCGTGCTCGGAGGCGGCAGCAATGAAGGGTTGATCGGCATCACCTACGAGGTGGTGGGCACGCCCGGCGCGCCGGTGCTGCGGGTCAATCCGATCTCGGCGATGGCGCCCGGCGTGCTGCGCAAGATCTTCGAGTTCGGTACCGGCCGTCAGAACGTGCCCAGCGACAATTTCCCGCCGCCGAACTGAGCGGTCGCCGCCGGGGCGGCGACCTCACCGATGTGCTGCAGGCAATGGCGCTATCGTGCCGTTCAGTCCGGTCGAACCAGCACGTGCTTCTTGCGGCCCAGCGACAGCTTGACCACGCCTTCTGGCGTCAGATGGGTGGCGTTGACCACCAGCTTCTCGTCGCCGACCGGCGTGTCGTTGATGCGCAGCCCGCCGCCCTTGATCTGGCGGCGCGCCTCGCCGTTGGAGGCGACGAGGCCGGCCTTGACGAACAGCGCCAGCGCACCGATGCCGGCATCGAGCTCGGCCCTGGGCAGGCCCAGTGTCGGCAGGCTTTCGGCGATGGCGCCTTCCTCGAAGGTGCGGCGCGCGGTGTCCGCGGCGGCGTCGGCGGCTTCGCGGCCATGCACCAGCGCGGTCGCTTCCGTCGCCAGCACCTTCTTGGCCTCGTTGATCTCCTGGCCCTGCAGCGCGCCGAGGCGGGCGACCTCGTCGAGCGGCAGCGTGGTGAACAACTTGAGGAAGCGTTCGACGTCGGCATCCTCGGTGTTGCGCCAGAACTGCCAGTAGTCGTAGACGCTGAGGCGGTCGGCGTTGAGCCAGACGGCGCCTGCCGCGGTCTTGCCCATCTTGGCGCCGCTCGAGGTGGTCAGCAGCGGTGACGTCAACGCGAACAGCTGCGCATTCGCCATGCGGCGGCCGAGGTCGATGCCGTTGACGATATTGCCCCACTGGTCCGAACCGCCCATCTGCAGCACGCAGCCGGTGCGCTTGAACAGTTCGACGAAGTCGTAGGCCTGCAGGATCATGTAGTTGAATTCGAGGAACGACAGCTCGTGCTGGCGCTCCAGCCGCAATTTGACACTGTCGAACGACAGCATGCGATTGACCGAGAAATGCTTGCCGACGTCGCGCAGGAAATCGATGTAGTTGAGCGGACCCAGCCAGTCGTTGTTGTTGATCATCAGCGCATCGGTCGGCCCGCTGCCGAAGCTCAGGAAGCGGGTGAACACCGTGCGGATACCGGCGAGGTTGTGCGCGATGTCGTCGCTGGACAGGATCTTGCGGCTCTCGTCCTTGCCCGAGGGGTCGCCGACACGGGTGGTGCCGCCGCCCATCAGCGCGATCGGCTGGTGACCGGTCTGCTGCATCCAGCGCAGCATCATGATCTGCAGCAGGTGACCGACATGCAGCGAATCCGCGGTGCAGTCGAAGCCGATATAGCCGGTGATGCGGCCCTTCTGCGCCAGCGCGTCCAGGGCCTCGGGTTCCGAGACCTGGTGGATGAAGCCGCGGCTCTGCAGCACGTTGAGAAAATCCGATTTAAAAGCCGTCATGTCTCTTAGGTCTGTTTGATAAAATGGTAACCGCGCTGAACGACGCTGGTCGGGAGCTCTGCCGCAGGGGTGCGCCTTGTGGCATTATAAGAAGTGGAAGTTGGATACAAGGTTCGGTTCCGGTTGAGGCTGCCAAGTCAGGCGATCAAGGCGCGCAGGCGCGCAGGCGCCGGCTCTCGGCGGGAACCCGCTGCGAAGGGCCATTGCCATGGTGATGACGGCAATCGGGCTGATGAGCGGCACCTCGCTGGACGGGGTGGATGTCGCGCTGATCGAGACCGACGGCAAGCAAGTGATGTCGATCGGTCCGTCAGGATACCGCCCGTACAGCGATCCTGAGCGATCGTTGTTGCGCCAGGCGCTGGCGGAGGCCACGCGGCTGTCCCATCGGGAGGCCCGGCCAGGCGTCCTCGGCGCGGCCGAGCATGCGGTGACGCTCGCCCACGCCGAGGCGGTTGCCGCTTTCACCGCCCAGCACCACATCGCACGCGAGGCAATCGATATCGTCGGGTTTCATGGTCAGACCGTGCTGCACCGGCCCGAGCAGGGCCTGACGGTGCAGATCGGTGATGGCCTGGCGCTGGCGCGGGCCATCCATATTCCGGTGATGCATGATTTCCGCGCTGCCGACGTCGCTGCCGGCGGGCAGGGGGCGCCGCTGGTGCCGGTCTATCATCGGGCGCTGGCGACGGCGCTCGGCCGCAGCGGCCCCGTCGCGGTGCTCAACATCGGCGGCGTCTCCAACATCACCTATATCGATGGCTACGACGCATTGATCGCCTGCGACACGGGTCCGGGCAATGCGCTGCTCGACGACTACGTGTTCCGCGCCACCGGGCAACCGTTCGACCAGGACGGCCGGCTCGCCGCCCAGGGCGATCCCGATGCAGACTGGATCGCGCGCGCCCTGACGCATCCGTTCTTCACCCAGCGGCCGCCGAAATCGCTCGACCGTAACCAGTTCGCCGCGCTGCAACTGCCGAATCTGGCGGTTGCCGATGGCGCGGCGACGCTGACGGCCTTCACCGTCGAGGCGATCGTCAGCATTGTTCCCCATCTGCCGAAGGCCCCGACCCACTGGATCGTTGCCGGCGGCGGCGCCCGCAACCTGATGATGATGCGCCTGCTGCGGCACCATCTGGCGCCGGCGCGGGTGGAAACCGCGGACGCGCTGGGGTGGGCGGGCGATGCCCTGGAGGCGCAGGCCTTCGCCTTCCTCGCCGCCCGCAGCCTGCAGGGGCTGCCGTTGAGCTACCCTGCCACCACCGGGGTGCCGGCCCCGACCACCGGCGGCATCATCGCCCGTCCCTGATCACGTCGCCTTGAAGCGGCGCCTGTCGCACATTGACAGGTTTATGCAATTGCATCTTAATGAATGCAGTTGCATGAAAATCGGATCTGCAGGGAGACGCCCATGTCCGCGCCGCTGAAATTGATCAGCCACAAGCTTTGCCCCTATGTGCAGCGCGTCGCGATCGCGCTGGCCGAGAAGGGCGTGCCTTTCGAACGCATCGACATCGACCTCGCCAACAAGCCGGACTGGTTCCTGGCGATCTCGCCGCTCGGCAAGACGCCGGTGCTGCAGGTCGGCGATACCGCGATCTTCGAATCCGCCGTGATCCTCGAATATCTCGAGGAGACGCAGCCGCATCCGCTGCATCCGGCCGATCCGCTGGCGCGCGCCGAACATCGCGGCTGGATCGAGTTCAACTCCGCGGTGCTCGGCGACATCTGGGGACTGGAGACCGCCAAGGACGAGGCGGCGTTCCGCGCCAAGGTCACGGCACTGGAGCAGAAGTTCGCCCGGCTCGAAACGCGCCTGATGGCGCAGCCCTGGTTCGACGGGGCGAGCTTTTCGCTGGTCGACGCGGTGTTCGCGCCAGCGTTCCGCTATTTCGATGTGATCGACCGGATCGGCGATTTCGGCATCTTCACCGGCAAGCCAAAACTCAACCGCTGGCGGGCGAGCCTCGCGGAGCGGCCATCAGTTCAGCATGCTGTCAGTGCGGCCTATCCCGAGTTGCTGCGGGAGTTCATGGCAAAGCATAACGCCTTCGTGCTGTCGCTCGAGGGCCGGGCCGCGGCCTGAAACGACGACGCGGCGCAGGAGGTCCTGCGCCGCGTCTCGACCGATCGGATGCCGGTGGACGGCGTCAGCGGACGTTGGCGAGCCGCATGTCGAGATAGGACGTCACCGATTCCATCAGCGGCTCGAGCTTGCCGTCGAAGAAGTGGTTCGCGCCCGGGATCACCTGGTGGTCGATCACGATTCCCTTCTGCGTCTTCAGCTTGTCGACCAGCGCATTGACGTCCTTCTGCGGCACCACGATGTCCTTATCGCCGTGCACGATCAGGCCGGACGACGGGCAGGGCGCCAGGAACGAGAAGTCGTAGAGATTGGCCGGCGGCGCGATCGAGATGAAGCCCTCGACCTCCGGACGGCGCATCAAGAGCTGCATGCCGATCCAGGCGCCGAACGAGAAGCCGGCCACCCAGCAGGCCCGCGCCTCGGGATTGATGGTCTGCGCCCAGTCGAGCGCCGCGGCGGCGTCCGATAGTTCGCCGGTGCCGTGGTCGAACGAGCCCTGGCTGCGGCCGACGCCGCGGAAGTTGAAGCGCAGCACCGAGAAGCCGCGGGCCACGAACGAGTAGTAGACCTGATAGACGATCTGGTGGTTCATGGTGCCGTGAAACTGCGGGTGCGGATGCAGCACCATCGCGATCGGCGCGTTCTTCTGCTTCGCGGGGTGGTAGCGACCTTCAAGCCGGCCAGCGGGACCGGTGAAAATGACTTCAGGCATTCGGATTCCTTAAAACCCCAGTGGCGGGCGATGCGGTGGCTTGACGGCCACGCGTTCGAGAGCCAGATCGGCGGCAGCCGGGCCCTCAGCGCACGACGCCGGATGAACAGGGCCGCGTTCTAACATAGGGCGAGGGGCAAAAAGCAAGCATATTGCGCGGTTGCCGCGGCGCCCAGGCCTTGCGGAACCGGCAAATGGTCTTAATCCCAGGGGGCACGATCTTCCGGAGCCGACTTTGCCAGAGCCACGCCGACCACGGATCTACCTCGACTGGAACGCCACCACGCCGTTGCGGCCGGAGGCCCGCGCCGCCATGGCGGCGGCGTGGGACGTGATCGGCAATCCGTCGTCGGTCCATACCGAGGGGCGAGCGGCCCGCGCGCTGGTCGAAGGGGCGCGGGCTGCGGTCGCCCGGTCGCTGGGCGCCGAGCCGCGCGGCGTGATCTTCACCTCCGGCGGCACCGAAGCCAACGTCCTCGCCCTGGCGCCGGGATTGCGCGGTCCGGCCGCACCGCCGGTCGCGCGGTTGCTGGTGTCGGCGGTCGAACATGCGTCGGTGCTGGCCGGCGGCCGCTTTCGTCCTGAGGACATCACGCGCGTTGCCGTGACCCCAGACGGTGTCGTCGATCTCGACGACCTGCGCCGGCGTCTTGCCGATGGGCCGCCGGCGCTGGTGTCCGTGCTCCATGCCAACAACGAGACCGGCGCGATCCAGCCGATCACCGAGATCGCCGAGCTGGTGCGTGCGGCAGGCGGGCTGCTGCATGTCGATGCTATCCAGGCGCTGGGGCGGATCGCCTGCCGGCTGCCGGAATTGGGGGCGGACCTGGTCAGTGTCTCGGCGCACAAGGTCGGCGGACCCAAGGGCGTCGGCGCCCTGGTGCTGCGGGACGGACTGGTCCCGGCCGAGCCGCTGATCCGGGGCGGCGGCCAGGAGCAGAACCGCCGCGGCGGCACCGAGAACGTGCCGGGCATTGCCGCCTTTGGTGCCGCGGTGGATGCCGCCATGGCGGGCCGGGAGCACGAAGCCGGGCGCCAGGGCCGGCTCCGGGGCGCGATGGAGGCCGGCTTGATGGAACACCCGGGAACCGTGGTCTTTTCGTCCCACGTTCAGCGGTTGCCAAATACCACTTTGGTGTCGGCGCCCGGGCTCAGGGCGGAAACAACCGTGATTGCCTTCGACCTGGAAGGAATCGCCGTGTCCTCAGGTTCCGCTTGTTCGTCCGGCAAGGTCGCGCCATCTCACGTGCTGGCCGCGATGCAGGTGCCGGCGGACCTGGCCCAGGGAGCCATTCGGCTGAGTATGGGCTGGGATACGACCGAATCCGGCATCGCCCGCCTATTGGAGGCTTGGAGAAAAATCACGGGCGTATTAGGTAGAGGTGTGATCAGAACCGCTCCTGGAACGGTTCTAAAAAAGGGGTGATTTCCAGAACGGAACGCCCTACATAAACTCCGCGCGCGGGGTGGTTCTTCAAGTTCCTCCATGGCGGCATTCAGCTGGGATTTCGGCTGGGTCCGGATGGAAGGGTCGGGGGCCGCGCCGGCACGCACAACAACAGATTTCTGGTGTCCGTTCGAGCTCCGTTCGCTGTCGCAGGCAGGGGAGTTTTATAGGCGCCACCATTCCACCGCGGTCCTTGAAACCGCGAGCGGAGGATGAAGATGCCGGCCGTACAAGAGACGGTCGATCGGGTTCGCCAGATCGACGTCGATCAATATCGCTATGGATTCGAGACCCTGATCGAATCCGAGAAGGCCCCCAAGGGACACTCCGAAGACATCGTTCGCTTCATCTCGCAGAAGAAGGATGAGCCGGCCTGGATGCTGGAGTGGCGGCTGGAAGCCTACCGCCGCTGGCTGACCATGCAGGAGCCGACCTGGGCCCGCGTCGACTATCCCAAGATCGACTATCAGGACCTCTACTATTACGCGGCGCCGAAGAAGTTCGTCGCGCCGAAGTCGCTCGACGAGGTCGACCCCGAGATTCTGAAGACCTACGAGAAGCTCGGCATCCCGCTGCGTGAGCAGGAGATGCTGGCCGGCGTCGAGCGCCCTGAGGGCGAGCGCCGTGTCGCCGTCGACGCCGTGTTCGACTCGGTGTCGGTCGCCACAACCTTCAAGGAGGAGCTGAAGAAGGCCGGCGTGATCTTCATGCCGATCTCCGAGGCGCTGCGCGAGCATCCCGAGCTCGTACGGAAATACCTGGGCACGGTGGTGCCGACCTCCGACAACTTCTTCGCAACCCTCAATTCCGCGGTGTTCTCCGACGGCTCGTTCGTCTACATCCCGGAAGGCGTGCGCTGCCCGATGGAGCTGTCGACCTACTTCCGCATCAACGAGCGCAACACCGGCCAGTTCGAGCGCACGCTGATCATCGCCGACAAGGGCTCCTATGTGAGCTACCTCGAAGGCTGCACCGCGCCGCAGCGCGATGAAAACCAGCTCCACGCCGCCGTGGTCGAGCTGGTCGCGCTCGACGACGCCGAGATCAAGTACTCGACGGTGCAGAACTGGTACCCCGGCAACGCCGAGGGCAAGGGCGGCATCTACAACTTCGTCACCAAGCGCGGCGATTGCCGCGGCAAGAACTCCAAGATCTCCTGGACCCAGGTCGAGACCGGCTCGGCGATCACCTGGAAGTATCCGAGCTGCATCCTGCGTGGCGACAACTCGCGCGGCGAGTTCTACTCGATCGCGATCTCGAACGGCTACCAGCAGGTCGATTCCGGCACCAAGATGCTGCATCTCGGCAAGAACACCACGAGCCGGATCATCTCCAAGGGCATCGCTGCGGGCAAGTCGCAGAACACCTATCGCGGTCTCGTCAGCGCCCATCGCAAGGCGACCGGCGCGCGCAACTTCACCGCCTGCGACTCGCTGCTGATCGGCGACAAGTGCGGCGCGCATACCGTTCCCTACATCGAAGCGAAGAACTCGTCGGCACTGTTCGAGCACGAGGCCACCACCTCGAAGATCTCCGAGGACATGCTGTTCTACTGCGTGCAGCGTGGCCTGTCGCAGGAAGAAGCGGTGGCGCTGGTGGTCAACGGCTTCGTCAAGGACGTGTTGCAGCAGTTGCCGATGGAGTTCGCGGTCGAGGCGCAGAAGCTGATCTCGATCTCGCTCGAAGGCAGCGTGGGTTAAGGCGTCGCCGGCGCGAATGATCGGTCGTCGGCCGCATAGCCGACGGGACCGCAGCCGGCGCAAACAAGCTGAAAGATATTCGGAAAGGCAGACTGATGTCGTTGCTTGAAATCAAGGATCTTCACGTTCGGGTCGAAGAGCGGGAAATCCTGCATGGACTGTCGCTGACCGTGAACAAGGGCGAGGTCCACGCGATCATGGGCCCGAACGGATCGGGCAAGTCGACGCTCAGCCACGTCATCGCCGGCAAGCCGGGCTATGAGGTGACGGGCGGCGAGATCCTGCTGAACGGCGAGGACGTGCTGGCGATGGCGCCGGACGAACGCGCCGCCAAGGGCGTTTTCCTCGCGTTCCAGTACCCGGTTGAAATTCCCGGCGTCGCCACCATGACGTTCCTGCGTACCGCGCTGAACGCGCAGCGCAAGGCGCGCGGCGAGAGCGAGTACTCGACCCCCGATTTCCTCAAGAAGGTCCGCGAGGTCGCCGGCCGTCTCAACATTCCGCAGGACATGCTGCGTCGTGGCGTCAACGTCGGCTTCTCCGGCGGCGAGAAGAAGCGCAACGAGGTGCTGCAGATGGCGCTGTTCGAGCCGAGCCTTTGCATTCTCGACGAGATGGATTCCGGCCTCGACATCGACGCGCTGCGCATCGCCGCCGACGGCGTCAATGCGCTGAGGTCCCGCGATCGCGGCATGATCGTCATCACCCACTACCAGCGCCTGCTGAACTACATCGTCCCCGACGTCGTGCACGTCATGTCGAAGGGCAAGGTGGTCAAGAGCGGTGGCAAGGAGCTCGCGCTCGAACTGGAAGCGTCCGGCTACGCGCAGTTCGAAGACGCGGCTGCATAAGCGGGCCCATCATGAACGTGGCTTTGGTGAAATCGACAGCTGAACGGCCGCTCGAGGAGATCTTCGCGGCGGCGCATGGCCGGTTGCCGGGAACGGGCGCTGTCGCGCAGGCGCGACAGGCGGCGTTCGACGTGTTCGCGCGGCAGGGACTGCCGCACCGGCGCATCGAGGAATGGAAGTACACGGACCTGCGCGTGCTGCTGCGCGAGGTGGCACCGCTCGCCGATGCCCCCGACGCGGCTGCGCTGACGCGCGCCAAGGCGGCGGTCGCGGCGCTCGATGTCAAGAACACCCGCACACTGGTGCTGGTGGACGGCGTGTTTGCGAGCGGCCTGTCCGACCTCGCCGGGCTGGAGGCTGGCCTGCGCGTGCGCTCGCTGCGCGAGACGCTCGAGGCTGGCGACGCAGCGGTGCTGCAGTCGGGCGCCGCCACCGACAGCATGACGGCGCTCAATGCAGCGCTGGCGACCGACGGTGTTGCGATCGAGGTCGCTGCAGGCGCGACGCTCGACAGGCCGCTGCATATCGTCCATGTCGCTGTTGCCTCGACCGCAGCGGCGTTCACTCGCTCGCAGGTCGTGATCGGCAAGGGCGCGCGCGTGACGCTGGTGGAGAGCTTCGTCGCCGCTTCGAGCGCCGGCGCCTATCAGGCGAGCGATGCGCTGTTCGTCACGATCGCCGACGAGGCGGAGCTGCAGCATGTGCGGCTGATGGAAGATGCGCGCGACGCAGCCAACATCACGACGGGGGTGTTCACCCTCGGCGCTCGCGCGAAGTTCAACACCTTCAACCTGACCAGCGGCGGCGGCGTCAGCCGTTACCAGGGCTTCATCGCCTTCAACGGTGAAGGCAGTGAACTGACCACCAACGGCGTCAATCTGCTGGGCGGGCGGCGCCATGGCGACACCACGCTGGTGGTCGATCATGCTGTGCCGCATTGCACCAGCCGTGAGGTTTTCCGCTCGGTGCTGGACGATCGCGGTCACTCGGTGTTCCAGGGCCGCATTATCGTGCGGCCGGACGCGCAGAAAACCGACGGCAAGATGATGACGCGGGCGCTGCTGCTGTCGGACGAGGCCGAGATCGACAACAAGCCCGAGCTCGAGATCTTCGCCGATGACGTCACCTGCGGCCATGGTGCGACGGCGGGCGCGCTCGACGAGAGCCTGCTGTTCTACCTGCGGGCCCGCGGCCTGCCGGAGAAGGAGGCGCAGGCGCTGCTGATCGCCGCGTTCGTCGGTGAAGCCATTGAGTCGATCGTCGACGACGATCTGCGCGACGTCGCGGTGAACGCGGCCGAGCGCTGGCTGACGGCGCGAGGCTGATCATGCACCCCGCGGTCGCCAACGGAACATACGATGTCGAACGGGTGAGGGCGGACTTCCCCGCGCTCGCCATGAAGGTTTACGGCAAGCCGCTGGTCTATCTCGACAATGCGGCGTCGGCACAGAAGCCTCAGGCGGTGCTTGACCGCATGACCAAGGCTTATATGTCCGAGTACGCCAACGTTCATCGCGGCCTGCATTATCTCGCCAACGCCGCGACCGAAGGCTACGAGGGCGGCCGCGAGCGTACCGCGCGTTTTCTCAATGCGCGCCGCAACGAAGAGATCATCTTCACCCGCAACGCCACCGAAGCCATCAACCTCGTGGCGTCGTCGTGGGGTGCCCCCAATATCGGCGAAGGCGACGAGATCGTCATCTCGATCATGGAGCATCACTCGAACATCGTTCCCTGGCATTTCCTGCGCGAGCGCCAGGGCGCGGTGATCAAGTGGGCGCCGGTCGACGACGACGGCAACTTCCTGCTCGACGAGTTCGAGAAGCTGCTGACGCCGAAGACCAAGCTGGTGGCGATCACCCAGATGTCCAACATGCTCGGCACCATCGTGCCGGTGAAGGACGTGGTGAAGCTGGCGCATGCCCGCGGCATCCCGGTGCTGATCGACGGCAGCCAGGCCGCTGTGCACATGGCGATCGACGTCCAGGACCTCGATTGCGACTTCTACGTTTTCACCGGGCACAAGCTCTACGGCCCGAGCGGCATCGGCGTGCTCTACGCCAAGTACGACCATCTCGTGGCGATGCGGCCTTACACCGGCGGCGGCGAGATGATCCGCGAGGTCAGCCGTGACTGGGTGACCTATGGCGACCCGCCGCACAAGTTCGAGGCCGGCACGCCGGCGATCGTCGAGGCGATCGGGCTGGGCGCGGCGATCGACTATGTCAATGCGATCGGCAAGGACCGCATCGCGGCCCACGAGCACGATCTGACGCTCTATGCCCATGAGCGGCTGCGGGAAATCAACTCCCTGCGCATCATCGGCAACGCCCGCGACAAGGGCAGCGTGATCTCGTTCGAGATCAAGGGCGCGCACCCCCACGATATCGCCACCA
Source organism: Bradyrhizobium sp. 2TAF24 (assembly GCF_052115025.1). Classification (NCBI taxonomy): domain Bacteria; kingdom Pseudomonadati; phylum Pseudomonadota; class Alphaproteobacteria; order Hyphomicrobiales; family Nitrobacteraceae; genus Bradyrhizobium; species Bradyrhizobium sp. 2TAF24. The sequence goes on from NZ_JBFRFW010000019.1 coordinate 73,775, forward strand.
TCATCGATCGTTCGGGCGTCGCGGTGCGCGCCGGCACCCACTGCGTCATGCCGCTGCTGGAACGATTCAACGTGACCGCGACGTGCCGGGCGTCGTTTGCGATGTACAATACCCGGGACGAAGTCGACCAGCTCGTACAGGCGTTGATCAAGGCGCAGGATTTGTTCTCATGAGTGATGCTCAGCAAGTGGTCGAGGCGGCTGCCGTCGAAGCCCCGAACCGGGTCGATACCCGCTCGGCGCTGCCGCCGGAGGAGACCGAGCGGCTCGGTGCCGACATCGTCGGCGCGCTGAAGACGGTGTACGATCCGGAAATTCCGGCCGACATCTACGAGCTCGGCCTGATCTACAAGGTCGACATCAAGGACGACCGCACGGTCGACGTCGAGATGACGCTGACCACGCCGAACTGCCCGGCTGCGGCCGAGCTGCCGACCATGGTGGAGAATGCGGTCGCGAGCGTCGCCGGGGTCGGAGCGGTCAACGTCAAGATCGTGTGGGAACCGGCCTGGACGCCGGAGCGCATGTCCGACGAGGCGCGCGTCGTCCTGAACATGTGGTGAGGTTGTTGCAACTTTGGCCGTCTCCCGCAATGATCCATGCACGGGCATTGAAATCCCGCCGGACATGACCAGATGACTGGAATGACACCGAATACCTCAGCCCCCTCGAGCAAGCCGGTGCGCCGGCCGCGGCCACAGGTCATGCGCCTCACCGAGGCCGCAGCAGCGCGGATCAGGGAACTGACCGCACGGGCGGACTCGGAGATCGTCGGCCTGCGGGTCGGGGTCAAGAACGGCGGCTGCGCCGGCATGTCCTATACGGTCGAGTACGCCCACGACATCCGCCCGACCGACGAGGTCGTCGAGGACAAGGGCGTCAAGATCCTGGTCGATCCGAAGGCCGTGCTGTTCCTGCTCGGCACCGAGATGGACTTCAAGGTCGACAAGATGGCGGCCCAGTTCGTGTTCAACAACCCCAACCAGACCGGTGCCTGCGGTTGCGGCGAATCGGTGCAGCTGACCCCGGCCAAGCTGCCCGCGTGATCGTGGCGTCGCGGTTCTGACAGCCGCCTGGAAGGCGTGATGCCGAAGCGACTGTCAGGGCGGCCATGCTAGAGCGGTGGGCGCCATGGATCGCGAATTTCTGCAGGACCTGTTCTCCGCGTTCGGCCCGGTGAGCCTGCGCCGCATGTTCAGCGGCTACGGCGTGTCCGTGGACGGGGTCAATTTCGCCCTGGTGCTGCGCGGCGCCATCTATTTCCGGACCGACGAGCACAATGTGGCGCGCTTCGAGGACGAAGGCGTCAAGCCGTTCCAATACGCGGCACGCGGCAAGCTCGTGACCATCAATTCCTACTGGCAGCTGCCGGACCGCCTGTACGACGATCCTGAGGAGCTCGCGGAGTGGGCGAGGGCGTCGCTGGGCGCTGCCGAACGTGCTGCGGCCGTCAAGCGCTCCAGGGCGGCCCGCAACGCCGCCAAAGGCACTGCGAGGGGGCCAGCAAAGAGCGCGGTCACCGCAACCGGACGCGCCGGGACCGGCGCCGAGGCGAAGCCCTCAGGCAGGCCCGCAAAGGCGCCGGCGGCCTCGCGTCCGGCGAGGCCGCCCCGCGCCGGGAAAGCCGCGTCAGCCGGCAAGACGGCGTTGGTCGGCAAGGACAAGGGCAAGGGCAAGGGCAAGGGCAAGATCTCGGCTGCGACCAAAACCCCGGTCCGTCCGAAGGCCACGCGCAAGGGCGGCGTCCGCACCGCCCCGGCCAAGGCGACCAAGCCTGGTTCGGGCTTACCGGCGCGAAAATCGCCTTCCGGTCCAACGCGGCGGTAGCATCGCGAACGGCGAGTGCGCCGGCAGCCCGCCCTCGGGCGAATACGCGTTGCAAGCAGAAGGGGGCGGGCCGAAGACTTCAGGCCGAAGACTTCAGGCCACCTGGATGTGGTCGGTCGGAGAATATTCCGGATCGGCCTCGCAGACGACGCGGTTGCGGCCGTTGCGCTTGGCGGCATAGAGACAGGCGTCGGCCCGCTCGATCAGCGAGATCGTGTCATCGCCGTTCTGCAGCATCGACACGCCCACCGAAATCGTCACCCGGCCGAGGATCTCGCCGGTCGATTTCTTCTTCAGCTCCTTGGACATCACGGCACGGCGGATGTGGTCGGCGACGGTCAGGGCCTGGCGCAGCGCTGTGTTGGGCAACACCACGGCGAATTCCTCGCCGCCATAACGGGCGGTGATGTCCTGGCCCTTGATCGTGGCGCGCAGTGACAGCGCGACGAGGCGCAGCACCTGGTCGCCGGTGAGATGGCCGTAGTTGTCGTTGAACGACTTGAAATGATCGATGTCGAACATCAGCAGCGACAGCGGCTCGCCATGGGCTTGCGCGTGGGTCACCGAATCCTCGATGGCGCGGTCGAAGAACTTGCGGTTGCCGAGCCCTGTGAGCGGATCGGTCAGCGTCTCCGCGCGGATCGCCTCCAGGCTCTGCTGCAGATTGTTGATCTCCTGCTTGGAGACCGTCAGCCGCGCTTCGAGCGCCTTGTTGTGCTCGCGCATGTCCAGCGTCGATTTCACCAGCGACTGCACCACGCTCATCACGGTGCCGTGGTCAGGGGCGCTGCCGAGCTTCTGCGTCGCGCCATCGAGGCTGTGGCCGAATGCGGTCGTCATGCTGAGCGCGTCCGACACCAGCGTCATGACATCGTCGATTTCATTGATGACGCGCGCGCCGACCTTGTCGATGCGGTCGGTGGTGCGCAGCTGGGACAGGTAGGTTTCGTAGATCTGCTCGAGATCGGACTCGGTCAGCTTGCCCTGGCGCGCCAGCGTCTCGTTGATGATCTTGTTCAGCGGGGCATTGTAGCCCGTCGCATAGACGTACCAGATCTCATAGTTGCGCGGCACGGCAGGCTGCCGCAGCGACCTGATCTGGCCCAAGGCCACTTCGGCGAATGCCAAAGTGCGCTGATGTTCGTCCAGCAGTCCAATCACGATGGCGTCCCCGAGGATGAGCAACCCGGCTCATCGCAACGACCCGTAACAGCCACAAAAGCTAAAACAATGACAACGAGGTTACGGCACGAGGGTGAACGGGTGGTTAAGCAATCGCTCCCCGCCCGGTATCATTACACGCGTGCGCGTATCGGCCGCAGCAGGAAGGCCGGCAGATGCGAATGATCGCCCGGTTCGGAGTGCTCGCGTGGCGTCGCAGCCATCGGCGTACGGCCGATCGACGGCGGCTGATTCGGAGCAGACGGCTGGTTCGACGCAGCGGGGGCCTTGCGCCTGGAGCGCTCGCCACGGCCACCACGCTCATCGCGGTTGCCGCGTTCTTCACGCGCGCCACGCTCTTCACGGCTGCCGCGCTCTTCACGGCTGCTGCGCTCCTCGCGGCCACCGTGCTCACCACGGCCACCCTCGCTGCGGGCGCTGGCCTCATCGCGGCCAGAGCGTGAACGTCGGCCATCGCGGCGTGGCTTGCGGTCGCCTGAAGGACGGGCGCTGGTTTCGGACGCCTCGTCGGCTGTGTCCACGGTTGCTGGTCCGAGATCGGCTTCGAGACGTGGAATGGCCTGCCCGATCAGCTTCTCGATGGCGGCCAGCGACTTGCTGTCGGCCGACGTGACGATCGAGATCGCGGAGCCGAGGCGACCGGCTCGGCCGGTGCGGCCGATGCGATGGACGTAGTCGTCGGGATGATGGGGAACGTCGAAATTGAAGACGTGGCTGACCTCGGGAATATCGAGACCGCGAGCGGCGACATCGGAGGCGACCAGTAGCGGCATCTCACCCTTGCGGAACTGATCCAGTGCCGCCATGCGGGCCGACTGGTCCATATCGCCATGCAGGGCGACGACGCCGAAACCGTGACGCTGCAACGAGCGGTGAAGCAGGGCGACGTCGCGCTTGCGGTTGCAGAAGATGATCGCGTTCTTGAGGTCCTGGGCGGAGCGGATGAGCCGGCGCAGGGTGTCGCGCTTGACATGCGGGGCGCTGCCGCAGCTGACGAACGACTGGCTCACAGTCACCGCGGTCGAGGCCGGGCGCGAGACTTCGACGCGCTCAGGATTGTGCAGAAAAGTTTCGGTGATCCGGCGGATCTCGGTCGGCATGGTCGCCGTGAAGAACAGCGTCTGCCGGGTGAAGGGGACGAGCTTGCAGATCCGCTCGATGTCCGGAATGAAGCCCATGTCGAGCATGCGGTCGGCTTCGTCGATGACCAGCAGCTCGACACCGGTCAGCAGCAGCTTGCCGCGCTCGGAGTGGTCGAGCAGGCGGCCCGGGGTGGCGATGAGGACGTCGACGCCCCGCATCAGCTTGTTGTTCTGATCCTCGAACGAGACGCCGCCGATCAGCAGGGCGACGTTGAGTTTCTGGCCGGCGCCGTACTTGTCGAAGTTCTCTTTGACCTGGGCGGCTAGTTCACGGGTCGGTTCCAGGATCAGGGTGCGGGGCATGCGGGCCCGGGCGCGGCCCTTTTCCAGCAGGGTCAGCATCGGCAGCACGAACGCCGCCGTCTTGCCGGTGCCGGTCTGGGCGATGCCCAGCACATCCTTGTGCGCCAGCACGTGGGGGATGGCCTGAGCCTGAATGGGGGTCGGCTGGGTGTAGCCGGCAGCCGCGACAGCGGCCACTACCTTGTCGGACAATCCAAGATCGGAAAAAGACATTGAGCCTCGAGTCGAAACCGCCGTTCGGATTCTCGGGAATAACTGTCGCGCTCAACCCCGGAACGGCACGCTCTTTGGCACGGGGAGGGAGTTACGCAGACAGGCGGCTCACCGGGACATCGCGTGTCGACTCCGCGCCGCGTCAGGCCGGAACATAGGGGCGAAATGGCCAAAGTCAATGTGTTCTGGCGTGACAACCGCAAAAACCTCATCATTTTCGGGCGAAACAGGCCTGATTTGAGCGTTTTGGCGGCGATTCCGTCTGAACCGTGGACAGGCGGGGGCCGACTATGCAGGAGTGCCGATAGCGGCCGTCCGGCCCGGTCGGGGCCTGGCCGGTCCCGATAGTCAGGAACTTTCGATGATCCCGCGGTTCGCCCTTCGGATGGCAGCGCTCGTCGTCGCCGTGCTCGCCTCGTTCGCAAGCCCCGCGGGCGCCGACAAGCGTATCGCCCTGGTGATCGGCAACAACGAATACGGCAATGTTCCGCGCCTGCAGAAGGCAGTGAACGACGCCCGCGTGATGGGGAACGTGCTGCGCCAGCTCGGCTTTACCGTGATGACGGCCGAGAACCAGACCCGCAAGGGATTCACCGAGACGCTGCTGGCATTCGACCAGGCGGTCGAGCCCGGCGATACCGTGTTCTTCTTCTTCGCCGGGCACGGGTTCGAGATTGGCGGCGAGAATTACCTGCTGCCGACCGACGTCGCGGCCGCGAGCGCCGGTGAGGAGGAGCTGGTGCGTGATGGCGCGATGGCCGCCGAGCGCGTGATCTCGCGACTGCAGAAACGCGGCGCGCGGACAGCGATCTTCGTGTTCGACGCCTGCCGCAACAATCCGTTCGAGCGGCCGGGCACCCGTGCGCTGGCCGGAGGTGGCGGTCTCGCGGCGATGACGCCGCCTGAGGGGGTGTTCGTGGTGTTCTCGGCCGGCGCCAGGCAGACCGCGCTTGACCGCCTGTCGGAGGACGACACCAATCCGAACTCGGTGTTCACCCGCAACTTCGTGCGCGAACTCGTACAGCCCGGGCTCAACCTCGTGCAGATCGCCAAGCGCACCCAGGCTGACGTCCGCGAGATGACGGCGGCGGTGCGCCATGTGCAGACCCCGGCCTATTATGACCAGATCGTCGGTGACGTCGTCTTGAGTGCCGCGCCGGCGGCCAATGCCGGCGAGCGCGCCATCGCCGTGGTGCCGCAACAGCCACAGCTCGCCGCGTTGCCGCCGGTCAATCCGGCACCGCGGCTGCTCGCGCCCGACAGCACCAACGCCCCGATCGCCAGCTTCTCGCGCCACAATGGCGGCTGGACCGTGGTGGTGTCGCTGGCCGATCCGGCGTCGGCGATCGCCTGGCGCATGGGGGAGAGCGGCGAGTTCAAGGACACCGGGTTTCTCGACACCCTCGATCCGCGCACGCGGCGGCGGTCGCCGAATCCCTCGTTCGAGCTGCCCCCGGATGCGGCGGCGGCCACGCTGCAGATCCGCTATGTCGACATCAACGGCGAGATGCAGGGGCCTTTCCCGGTCCGCTTCGAACCGCAGGCGGCGCTTGTGCGCGACCAGCGCAAGATCCTCGACATGACGTCGACGAGCTGGCTGTCGTTCCGCGAGTACAACGGGCTTCTTGTGTACTACACCCACCTCGTGTCCTACCGCTGCGCCATCCGCGAGATGCGGATCGGCATCGACAGCGGCGTGCCGGACAAGGTGATCAAGCTGCCGCCCTGCAATGCCAGGGATCCCGTTGCCATTCCCAGCGATGCGCAGACCTATCTGAAGCTGCCGCCGGCGACACGCTCGGTCTCGGTCGAGCTGACCTTCCCCGATGGCAGCGTCTCGGAGATCAAGAGTTTTCGGCGCTGAAGGCCGCGAGCGCGTTCGCTTTCAATGGAAGCACGACGCGCTCCAATTATTTGTTTGACGCGTTTTCCTAACGCGAACCGGTGCCCACTCCCACGGGTCAAGCCCGTGGGCATGCTGCGCTCGAAAACGCTCTAACCGGACACCGAATAGCCGCCATCGACCGCGATCGCCGTGCCAGTGATGAAGTCCGAGGCGCGGGATGCCAGAAATACGGCGATGCCGGCGAGGTCTCCGGGTGCGCCCCAACGGCCAGCCGGCGTGCGGGCGAGCACGCGATCATGCAGGCCGTCGACCTGCTGTCGCGCGGCCTGGGTGAGCTCGGTGTCGATCCACCCCGGCAGCACGGCGTTGGCCTGGATGTTGTCGGGCGCCCAGGCGCAGGCCAGCGATTTGGTGAGCTGCACGATGCCGCCCTTGCTGGCGGCATAGGCCGGCGCGAACGACGCCCCGAAGATCGACAGCATCGATCCGATGTTGATGATCTTGCCGCCGCCGCCGGCTTTCATTACCGGATAGGCCGCCTGGGTGCAGAGCAGGGCGCTGGTCAGGTTGGTGTCGATCACCTGCTGCCAGTCTTCCACCGCCACGCTCTGCGGCGGCTTGCGGATGTTGATGCCGGCATTGTTGACGAGGATGTCAAGCCGGCCGAGGGCCGCTACCGCATCCTTCACCATCTGCGCGGTCTCGGTGCGGGAGGTGACGTCGGCGGTCAGCGCAATGGCGCGGCCGCCGTCGCGTGTCAGCGCAGCGGCGGCGTCCCGCGACTTTGCCGCATTGCGGCCGACGATGACGATCGCAGCCCCCGCCGCGGCAAGGCCGCGTGCCATGCCGAGGCCAATGCCGCCATTGCCGCCGGTCACGACAGCGACTTTTCCGGACAGGTCGAAGGGAGAGGCGGCCATGGCAGGTGTCCTTGCGGTGAGATGCCGCCGGCGTGCAGTGATGACGTCGTGCGAGGCTCTGCGAGCCGGCGATCGGTGAGCGGGGCCACCGTTAGTGGCGGCGCGTCCAGCCTATCAGCACGAGGCCGGCGAGCACCAGCAGACCGCCATAGATGGCCCAGGGCGTCTGGCGGATCATGAAGCTCGATGCGGGATAGGGAAAGACGCCGCTGCCCTGGCCGATCCAGATGGCGCCGACAAGCAGCGCAAGACAGCCGAGGACCATGGCAAGCGAGTGTCGTCGCGGCATGGCAATGCCTTTCGTTGCGAGTTGGGCGAACGCGCATCCCGCCCGTAACCCCGCTGGACCTGCGAGCGGGATCGCCGCGATGATCCTGAACCGCCGCGCCTCGCGCGGCGGGATGACCTACACGTCGAGCAGTTCTTCGCTGGCGAATTCGGCACGTTCCGAAATAAAGGTGAAGCGGGCCTCGGCCTTCGAGCCCATCAGCCGTTCAACGGAATCGGCGGTGCCTTCGCGATCGTCGGGCAGCAACACCACGCGCAGCAGCGTGCGGTTGGCCGGATCCATCGTGGTTTCCTTGAGCTGTGCCGGCATCATCTCGCCGAGGCCTTTGAATCGGCCGATCTCCACCTTGGCGTTGGCGTTGAATTCCTTCTTCAGGATCTCGTCCCGGTGGGCGTCGTCGCGGGCGTAGAACACCTTGCCGCTGTGGCTCAGCCGGTACAGCGGCGGCACCGCGAGGTAGAGGTGGCCTTCGTCGATCAGCCGCGGCATCTGCCGGTAGAAGAAGGTGATCAGCAGCGAGGCGATATGGGCGCCGTCGACGTCCGCGTCCGTCATGATGATGATGCGGCCGTAGCGCAGGTCTTCCTCGCGGTAATGCGCGCCGGTGCCGCAGCCGATTGCCTGCATGAGATCGGAGATCTGCTGGTTGGCGGCGAGCTTGTCCTTGCCGGCGGAGGCGACGTTGAGGATCTTGCCGCGCAGCGGCAGGATCGCCTGGGTCTTGCGGTCGCGTGCCTGCTTGGCGCTGCCGCCTGCCGAGTCACCCTCGACGATGAACAGTTCGGAGCCTTCGGCCGCGGTGTTGGTGCAGTCGGCGAGCTTGCCAGGCAGGCGCAGCTTGCGCACCGCGGTCTTGCGCGAGATTTCCTTCTCCTGGCGGCGGCGCAAGCGCTCGTCGGCGCGCTCGATCACGAACTCCAGCAGCTTGTTGGCCTGCACTGGGTTGCCCGACAGCCAGTGGTCGAACGGATCCTTGATGGATTGCTCGACGATCTTCTGTGCTTCGGCGGTGGCGAGGCGGTCCTTGGTCTGGCCCTGGAATTCGGGTTCGCGGACGAACACCGACAGCATGATGGCGGCGCCGACCATGACGTCCTCGGACGTGATGGAGGCGGCGCGCTTGGCCTGGCCGACGCGCTCCGCATGGTCCTTCAGTCCGCGCAGCAGCGCGCTGCGCAGGCCGGATTCATGGGTGCCGCCGTCCGGCGTCGGAATGGTGTTGCAGTACGACGACAGGAAGCCGTCGGCATCAGCGGTCCACGCCACCGCCCATTCGCAGGCGCCGTGGGAGCCGTTGCGGCCGGACTTGCCGGAGAAGATGTCTGGGTGCACCAGCGTATCGGCATGGATCGCCGCGGCGAGGTAATCCTTGAGGCCGCCGGGGAAGTGGAAGGTGGCCTCGGGTGGAACGTCGTCGATGCCCTTGAGCAGCTCCGGATCACAATTCCAGCGAATCTCGACGCCGCCGAACAGGTAGGCCTTCGACCGCGTCATCTTGAACAGGCGCTGCGGCTTGAAGGTCGCCTTGGCGCCGAAGATGTCGGTGTCAGGCTTGAAGCGGACGCGGGTGCCGCGCCGGTTATGAACCTTACCGAGCTCCTCGAGCTTGCCCTTGGGGTGCCCGCGCTCGAACGTCATGCGGTAGAGCTTCTGGTCGCGGGCGACCTCGACCTCCAGCAGCGACGACAGGGCGTTGACCACGGAGACGCCGACGCCGTGCAGACCACCCGAGGTCTCATAGACCTTGGAGTCGAACTTGCCGCCGGCGTGCAGGGTGCAGAGGATGACCTCCAGCGCCGACTTCTTGGGGAACTTGGGATGGGGGTCGACCGGGATGCCACGGCCGTTGTCGGTGACCGTAAGGAAGCCGTCGGCGGTCAGCGCCACCTCGATGAAGGTGGCGTGGCCGGCCAGGGCCTCGTCCATCGAGTTGTCAATGACCTCGGCGAACAGGTGGTGCAGCGCCTTCTCGTCGGTGCCGCCGATATACATGCCCGGGCGGCGGCGAACCGGCTCGAGCCCCTCCAGCACCTCGATGTCTGCCGCGGTATAGCCGGCCTCGGCGCTGGCCGGCTTGGCGGCAACCTTCGCCGGCGCCGCGCGGGTCTTGGCGGCCCCTCCGAACAGGTCGTCAGATTTTCCGCTCTTGTTTGATTTCAATGGCTTATTCATATGTCTTCAGATCGTGTGAGGCCCGCCGGGGGCGAATCGCTTGCGCTCAATATGCCATGGATGGGGTCAGCAATGTGGCGCCTCGGACGGTCTCGGAACTTGGGGAACCCCGGGGGGAAGCCGGGGCCCGGGCCAGCGCCGGGATCCGGACCTCGCCGTGGTGCCGTCGTCCAGTCCGGACGGACTCTCGATCGTGCGCGGATCAGGTCGAAACGGCCGTCACGATGACGGCAATCATGTCGACAAGACGCGGAGCGGCACTTGTGCAAAGCATCGGTGCGGCCATGGTCGTGAACTCAGGGCTGGTCGGCAAGTCGGCTCGCGGGATCGCAACCTGCGCCATCGATTGCCGGCAAAAGAAAAAGCAAGGCCCCTGGGCCGGGGATGCGACATCACGTCCCGAAGAGGCTGTGGGCCGTCCAAAACATTTGATTTGGACATCGCAGGGCGTTTTGGTTGAACACCACTCTGGTGGCGCGTTGGGGGAATGGGCATGGAAGACATGGTGCAGGCGGTGATCGGCTTCGTTCGCGATCATCAGGCCTGGGCTGCGCCGATCGTTTTCGTGCTGGCGTTCGGCGAGTCGCTGGCATTCCTGTCGCTGCTCATTCCGGCCTGGGGCGCGCTGGTCGGCATCGGTGCGCTGATCGGCGCCAGCGGCATCAGCTTCTGGCCGGTCTGGGTCGGAGGCGCGCTGGGAGCGGCGTGCGGCGACTGGCTGTCCTACTGGTTCGGCTATACCTTCAAGGACCGCGTCGCGCAGATGTGGCCGCTGTCGCGTTATCCGGACTTGCTGCCACGAGGCGAAGCGTTCGTGCGGAATTGGGGCGTGCCCGGCATTTTCATCGGCCGCTTCTTCGGGCCGCTACGGGCATCGGTCCCGCTGGTCGCCGGCATTTTCGAGATGCCTTATGTGCGTTTCCAGCTCGCCAATTTCAGCTCGGCGTTCGTCTGGGCGGCTACGCTGCTGATCTTCGGCGACATCATTTCCAGGGTGGCAGCCTGGCTCTGGGGCAGTGTCTGAGCTGAGGGCTAAGCGGCCTCTGTTCACCAGGAGGCTCGTTACGCGGTCTGCGGCAGCAAAAAAAGGGGATGACGGGCGCCATCCCCTTCGGACTTCCGGCCGATGGCGGCTCAGAGAATGTTGAAGATCGCCAGCGCCAGCACCGCCTGGGCGGCGAAGCCGACCACGAAAGCGAGGGTGCGGAACACCGGGACCCCGATCGCATACACGATCACATGCGCGACGCGGCTCCAGAAATACACCGCGCTGGCCAGTACGGTCCATTTGCTGGAATAGTCGATCGCATTGAGGATCAGCACCAGCGGCGCGAAGATGACGAGGTTCTCGATCGCGTTGTCATGGGCGAACATCAGCCGGTTGGCCCACTCGGCCTGCGGCTTGTCGTTGCGCGACGGGTTGGCCATGGCGCCGGTGAGACCGCGAACCTGGCAGCGGTTGAGGATATAGGGGACCCACAGCAGACCCGTCAGGATCACCGTGAGGGTCAACCAGAACAGTTCGCGCGTCATTGCATGCTCCCGGCCTTGATGCAGTGGATGGTGGACGGTTCGAAGGGCGTCGCCTTAACTCATAAAGCATTTTGCGGAAAAGTGGAATCGCCCGGCTTCGCCACGCCGTGGCGGCGGAATCCTGTTTGCCACAGGCGTGTGACGCAGGCGTTATGCCCTGACGAGAACATAGCTGCCGGGCGCATCCTCCAGCGCTGGCAGCGCCGCGCTGCCAGCCTCACGCGCCGGTACCTGCTCCGGATCATGCTGCTCGATCCACTGCCGCCAGTCGGGCCACCAGGATCCTTTGTGCTCCTGTGCATCCTTCAGCCAGTCGGCCAGGGTGATGTCGTGGATGTTGTCGTTGGTCCAGTACTGATACTTGCCGAGATTCGGCGGATTGACCACGCCGGCGATATGCCCGGAGCCGCCGAGCACGTAGCGCACCGGGCCGCCGAAGAACTGCGAGCCATACAGCACCGATTCCGCCGGCGCGATATGGTCTTCCTTGGTGGCGAGATTGTAGACCGGCAGCTTGACCTTGGAGAGATCGAGCAGGGTGTTGTCGAGCACCATGGTGCCGGCCGACAGGCGGTTCTCCAGGTAGCAGTTGCGCAGGTAATAGGAGTGGTTTGCCGCCGGCATCCGCGTCGCGTCCGAATTCCAGTGCAGCAGGTCGAAAGCCGCAGGCTGCTGGCCCTTGAGATAATTGCTGACGACGTAGGACCAGATCAGATCGTTCGAGCGCAGCATGTTGAAGGCCATCGCCATCTTGCTGCCTTCGAGCACGCCGGCGCGCTGCATGTCGCGCTCCAGCGCCGAAATCTGATCCTCGTCGACGAACACCAGGAGGTCGCCGGCATGGGTGAAGTCGACCTGGGCCGCCAGGAAGGTTGCCGAGGTGACGCGCACGCGGCGCTTCTCGGCAAGCCAGGCCAGCGTGGTGGCGAGCAGGGTGCCGCCCACGCAATAGCCCATGGTGTGCACTTTCATCTCGCCGGTCGCCTTCTCGATGGCGTCCATGGCGGCGAGGGGCCCTTCCTTCATGTAATCGTCGAAGGTTTTTTCGCCGAGCTGCTTGTCCGGATTGACCCAGGAAATGACAAAGACGGTCAGTCCCTGGTCGACGCACCACTTGATGAAGGACTTCTCGCGGTTGAGGTCGAGGATATAGAACTTGTTGATCCACGGCGGCACGATCAGCAGCGGCGTTCGCAGCACGCTCTCGGTTGCGGGCTGATACTGGATCAGCTGCATCAGGTCGTTCTGGTAGATCACCTTGCCCGGCGTATTGGCGACCTGGTCGCCAAGTTTGAGGTGTGACGAATCGGTCTGGCGGATCCGCAGATTGCCGTGTCCGGCGACGACGTCTTCCGCCAGCATCTTCATGCCGCGCGCCAGGTTGTCACCGCTCGACGCCAGCGTTTCGCGCAGCACTTCCGGGTTGGTCAGCACGAAGTTCGATGGCGACAGTGCGTTGGTGATCTGCTGGACGTAAAATTCTGCCTTCTTGCGGGTGTGTGCGTCGAGCCCATCGGCATTGCGCACGACGTCGAACGCCCACTGGGTGGTCAGCAGGTAGAGCTGCATGACGAAGTCGAAGAAGTTGTTCGACTTCCATTCCGAGTCCTGGAAGCGCTTGTCGCGCGGCGCAGGCGAGATCGCTGGCGCGGCGTTCTCGCCGACCAGGCGGCGCATCGAGGAGCCCCACAAGTCGAGATAGGATTTGCCGAGCTTGAGCTGCAGCTCGGAGGCCCGCGTCTTGTCTGACAGCCAGTATTCCGCCACCGCGGTGAACGTCTTCACCAGCTCCTTGATCTCGGTCGGCGCCTCGTCCGGCGGCTGGCCATCGCGCGATTTCAGATAGGCTGCGAGCGCCTGGCCGCTGCTCTCCAGAGCTTTGGCGAGGTTGTGCGCGAATGCCTCGGCGTCGAATTTCCCATTGGTCTTGGCGTGTTCGAGAACGTCGGTCATCAGCGGGACACAGTTGAAAATGAGCGGTGGCAGAAGCGACGAGCGTTAGCAGTTATTCGCGGAATGATGACATGTTTCGCGGGCTATTCCAGAATTCCTTGTGCTGCACCGCGACAAATTCGTGCTTTCGTCATATTGGAGCCCCACCGCAGCGGTCTATTCATGAAGTTATTAATGCTTTCGCGTGATAGATCGTTCGGCAGTGTGATGGTCAGGATGCAAAAATTTCAAGCAGCGGCACAACGTCGCGAGCGGGACGTGTCGTGATGATGTCCGGCAGTCGCTGGTCGGGACGGCGGGTCATGGCTTGCGTGGCCGCGCTGCTGTGCGTCGGTCTCGGTGCCTGCTCCGTGCCGCTTGCTGACCTGCCGGTCGTCGGAGTGCCTGCCGGGGCGCCGGCCCGGCCGACCGAGCCGGGGGCTTACCCGGCCGTTCATGATATGCCCGCCGCCCGCGTCGAGCCCGTCCTCGATCCGGCCGAACAGGTCAAGGTCGAGAACGACCTCAAGGCGGTGAAGGAGCGTCAGACCGGGGCCGCGAAAGCCGCCGAGCGGCAATAACCGCAAGGCCGTGAGGCGACGGGCGCTGGCGTGAAAAGGCTGCCGGAAGTGGCGTCGGGCGGGAGGCTGCCCTGCCGAAAAAACCCTGAAAACAACTGGTGCTGCGGGTCGACCATGCTAAAAAGGGCCCGATTCAACCGCGAATGAGCGATCCTGCCATTTGCGGGTTCCGGAGCCAAAATCCCATGGAAGAGTTCTACCGTATTCGCCGTCTGCCGCCTTACGTCTTCGAACAGGTCAACCGGGCCAAGGCGGCCGCACGCAATGCGGGGGCCGACATCATCGACATGGGGATGGGGAACCCGGATCTGCCGACGCCGCCTCACGTCCTGGAAAAGCTCAAGGAGACCCTGGGCAAGCCGCGCACCGACCGTTACTCGGCCTCCCGGGGCATTCCCGGCCTGCGCAAGGCCCAGGCGGGCTATTACGAGCGCCGCTTCGGCGTGAAGCTTAATCCGGACACCCAGGTCGTCGCGACGCTGGGCTCGAAGGAGGGCTTCGCCAACGTGGCCCAGGCGATCACCGCGCCGGGCGATGTGGTGCTTGTCCCCAACCCAAGCTATCCGATTCACGCTTTCGGCTTTTTGATGGCGGGCGGGGTGATCCGCTCGGTGCCGGCAGAGCCGACGCCGGAGCTGTTCCACGCGCTGGAGCGCGCCATCATCCACTCGATCCCCAAGCCGATCGCGATGATCGTCTGCTACCCGTCGAACCCGACGGCCTATGTGGCGACGCTCGACTTCTACAAGGACCTCGTCGCTTTCGCGAAGAAGCACGAGATCTTCATTCTCTCCGATCTCGCCTATGCCGAGCTCTATTTTGACGGCAATCCGCCGCCGTCGGTGCTGCAGGTGCCCGGCGCGATCGACGTTACCGTCGAGTTCACCTCGATGTCGAAGACGTTTTCCATGGCCGGCTGGCGCATGGGTTTCGCCGTCGGCAACGAACGCATCATCGCGGCGCTGGCGCGTGTGAAGTCCTATCTCGACTACGGCGCCTTCACGCCGGTGCAGGTCGCCGCGACTGCTGCGCTGAATGGTCCGCAGGACTGCATCAGCGAGATGCGCGAGATCTACCACAAGCGCCGCGATACCCTGGTCGAGGCCTTCGGCCGCGCCGGCTGGGACATTCCGCCGCCGAATGCATCGATGTTCGCCTGGGCGCCGCTGCCGGAGAAATTCCGCGAGCTCGGCAGCATGCAGTTCGCGACCCTGATGGTGGAGAAGTCCGGCGTTGTGGTCTCGCCGGGCGTCGCCTTTGGCGAGCATGGCGAAGGCTACGTCCGCATCGCAATGGTGGAAAACGAGCAAAGGATCCGCCAGGCAGCGCGGAATCTGCGCCGTTTCCTTGAAAGCGGCATCGAAACGTTGCACAACGTGGTTCCTCTCGCCAATCGGCGATAGTTTTTCCGGCTGGTTTTGTCTCGTATGGTCGCACCACTCAGAGTGGGTATCGCGGGCCTCGGCACCGTGGGTGCCGAGGTTGTCCGTCTCCTTGAAACGCAAGCGCGCGCATTGTCGGTGCGGTGCGGACGCAGCATACGCGTGGTCGCCGTCACCGCGCGGTCAAAGGCCAAGAAGCGGGGGATCGATCTGCGCGGGGTGACCTGGGCCAAGGATCCGCTGGCGGTCGCAGGCGATCCGGATGTCGACTGCTTCGTCGAGCTGATGGGCGGGGCCGACGAGCCGGCACTGTCGGCGATCCAGGCGGCGCTGTGTGCCGGCAAGTCGGTGGTCACCGCCAACAAGGCGCTGATCGCCAAGCACGGCGCCAAGCTCGCCGCGCTCGCCGAGGCTCATGGCGGTACGCTCAACTACGAGGCCGCCGTCGGCGCCGCCATTCCGGTGGTGAAAACCCTGCGCGAAGGCCTCGCCGGCACCGAGATCAACCGCGTCTACGGCATCCTCAACGGCACCTGCAACTACATCCTGACTCGCATGGAGCAGGAGGGGCTGTCGTTCGAGGATTGCCTCAAGGACGCCCAGCGTCTCGGCTATGCCGAGGCCAATCCATCGTTCGACGTCGACGGCCACGACACCGCGCAGAAGTTGGCGATCCTGGCCAGCCTCGCATTCGGGACAAAGGTGGCGCAGAGCGCCGTCTATGTCGAAGGCATTTCGTCGATCGCGCCGGCGGATCTTCGTGCGGCGGAGGAGCTCGGCTACCGCGTCAAGCTGCTCGGCGTTGCGGTGCGCACCGCCAAGGGCATCGAGCAGCGTGTTCATCCGACCATGATTCCGAAGTCGTCGTCGATCGCCCAGGTGATGGGCGTCACCAATGCGGTGACAATCGATGGTAAGGGCATTCCGCCGATCACGCTGGTAGGACCGGGTGCCGGCGGCGCTGCCACGGCGTCGGCCGTCGTCGCCGACATCGCCGATGCCGCGCGTGGTATCCGTGCCATGCCGTTCGGTCGTCCGGTCGACAAGCTGCAGCCGATCGCCAAGGCGCCGATGGAGCGCCACGAAGGTGGCTACTACATCCGCCTGATGGCCCGTGACCTCGCGGGCACCGCGGCGACCATCGCCACGCGCCTCGCCGAGCAGAAGATTTCGATCGAGTCCATTGTGCAGCGCCATCCGGACGACGAGGCGTTCGCCGCGTCGAACCCGCGTGGCAAGTCGGCGCCGGTTCCGGTCATTCTGATTACCTATGCAACTCATGAGGACGCGGTGTACCGGGCCCTGAAAGCGGTGCAGCGCGACAAGGTGATCACCGGCCGGCCGCAGGTGATCCGTATCGAGAAGAACTGAACTGGGGTATTTTCACCCCGCCGCTACGTTTTTGGGAGCCAAGACCATGTCCACCACCATTTCCGTGCCACCGCAGCAACTGCTGGAGCGCATCCTGACGCTCGAGATCGTTCGCGTGACGGAGCGTGCGGCGGTCTCGGCGGCGCGCCTGCGCGGCCACGGCAACGAGAAGGCCGCCGACCAGGCGGCCGTCGACGCCATGCGCCGCGAGCTGAACAAGATTCCGATCGAGGGCACCGTCGTGATCGGCGAGGGTGAGCGCGACGAGGCGCCGATGCTGTTCATCGGCGAGAAGGTCGGCATGAACGCCGGTCCGAAGGTCGATATCGCGGTGGATCCGCTCGAAGGCACCACGCTGTGCGCCAAGAACATGCCGGGCGCCATCGCCACCATGGCCATGGCCGAAGGCGGCACGCTGCTCAACGCGCCTGACGTGTATATGCAGAAGATCGCGGTTGGTCCGGGCTATGCCAAGGGCGTGGTCGATCTCGACGCGTCGCCCGCCGACAACGTGCTGCGCCTCGCCAAGGCCAAGGGTGTACCGCCGTCGGCGATCACCGCGCTGGTGCTCGACCGTCCGCGCCACGCCGACATCATCTCCGGTGTGCGTAGCACCGGCGCTGCGGTGCGCCTGATCACCGACGGCGACGTCGCCGGCGTGATCCACACCGCCGATCCCCACAACACCGGGGTCGACATCTACATGGGCACCGGCGGCGCGCCGGAGGGCGTGCTGGCAGCTGCAGCGTTGCGCTGCATCGGCGGCCAGATGCAGTGCCGCCTGATCCTCGACACCGAGGAAAAGCGCGCGCGCGCGTCCAAGATGGGCATTAACGATCCGCACATGATCTACGGCATCGAGGATCTGGTAAGGGGCGACTGCCTGTTCGCCGCGACCGGCGTCACCGACGGCTCGCTGCTCTCGGGGGTCAAGTTCCGCAAGGACGTGATCGAGACCGAGACCGTGGTGATGCGCTCGGTGACCGGCACCGTCCGCGTCATCCGCGCCGAGCATCGCCAGCTCGAAAAATTCCATCTGGATTGAGGTGAGCCATGGGCGGCCCGCTCAACGTTCGACCGGTGACCGGTGCCGATCGGGCGGAGTGGGAGCCGCTATGGCAGGGCTACCTGACGTTCTATGAAAAGCCGCTTCCACCGGAGGTGACCGAGGTCACCTGGAAGCGGTTTCTCGACCCGGTCGAACCGTTGTACGCGCTGGTCGCCGAGATCGACGGCCAGCCGGTCGGGCTTGCGCACTACCTGCTGCACCGTTCGACCTGGGCGCTGGACTGTTATTGCTATCTTGAAGACCTGTTCGTCTCGCAGGCGGTGCGCGGGCACGGCGTCGGGCGCGCGCTGATCGATGCCGTCGCGACGGCAGCCCGCGAGGCGAATGCCAGCCGGCTCTACTGGCTGACGCACGAAACCAATACCCAGGCGCAGGAGCTCTACGACAAGCTCGCCAAGCGCACCGGTTTCATCCACTACGGAAAGCCCATCATTTAAGATGGAGGACGGCACGTGCCGGACCGAGACGCTGCAACGAGTTCTGCGCCCGGCGTGAAGGCGCTGCTGTTCGATGTGTTCGGCACCGTGGTCGACTGGCGCGGCAGCCTGATCGCCGATCTCTCGGCCTGGGCACAGGCGAGGGGCCTTCGCGGGGACTGGGGGGCACTGGTCGATGCCTGGCGTGCCGCCTATGTGCCATCGATGGACGAGGTGCGCAGGCACCCGGAGCGCGGCTTCGTCAACCTCGACGCGCTGCACCGCCAATCGCTCGAGCGTCTCGTCGCGGCGCAACCGATCGAGGGCTTCACGGAAGCGGACTTCGATCACGTCAACCGCGGCTGGCATCGGCTCGATCCCTGGCCGGACAGCGTCTCCGGTCTCACGCGCCTCAAGCGCAAATTCATTGTCAGCCCGCTGTCGAATGGCAATGTCGCGCTGCTGGTCGATATGGCCAAGCACGCCGGCCTGCCATGGGATCTGGTGCTGAGTGCCGAGGTGTTTCAGCATTACAAGCCGGATCCCGAAAGCTATCTCGGTGCGGCGCGCCTGCTCGGCCTGCAGCCGGCGGAGGTGATGATGGTTGCGGCCCACAACAACGACCTGGAGGCCGCGCAGGACTGCGGCCTCGCCACCTGTTTCGTGCCGCGGCCGACCGAGTACGGCCCGCTGCAGAAACGTGATTTCAAGGCCGAGGGCGACTGGACGCTGGTGGTGCGTGACCTCGACGACCTCGCGGATCGGCTCGGCTGCTGATCTCCTCGTGCTGCAAGCCCCTGTTGCCGGATTCATCATGTCGCCTTCGACGCCGCTGCCTGTCCAAGCTCCTGTCGCCTTCCTGGGCGTGACGCGGTCGGCCACCGGCTGCCTGTGGCGCGATCGCCTCGATCCGCGCGGCGCGGCCAAGGCGCTGGCGATCGCGCAGCGTTTCCAGCTGCCCGAGATGCTGGCGCGGGTGGTGGCGGGGCGCGGCATCGAGCTTGACGCGGTCGAGGATTTCCTTGATCCGACCATCCGCAAGCTGCTGCCCGATCCGTTCAGCCTGACCCAGATGGAGGCCGCGGCGCAGCGCATCGCCGATGCGGCGACGCGCGGCGAGAAGGTTGCGATCTTCGGCGACTATGACGTCGACGGCGCCACCTCGTCGGCGCTGATGGCCTGGCATCTGCGCCATTGCGGGCTCGATCCGCTGATCCACATTCCCGACCGCATCTTCGAGGGCTACGGACCGAATGTCGATGCGATCCGTTCGCTGGCGGACCGCGGCGCGACGCTGCTGATCACGGTGGACTGCGGCACCACCAGCTTCGAGCCGTTTGCCGAAGCCAAGCGTCGCGGCATGGACGTCGTGGTGATCGACCATCACCAGGCTGGAGATGAATTGCCGATCGTGGACGCGCTGGTCAATCCGAACCGGCTCGACGACCTCTCCGGGCTCGGCCATCTCGCGGCCGTCGGCCTCGTGCTGGTGACGCTCGTCGCGGTCAATCGTGAGCTGCGCGGCCGTGGTTTCTGGAATGCGGTACGCCCCGAGCCGGACCTTCTTGGACAGTTGCATCATGTCGCGCTCGGCACCGTCGCCGACGTGGTGCCGCTGATCGGGTTGAACCGTGCCTTCGTCGCCAAGGGGCTGATCGCGATGCGCCGGCGCGATCATATCGGCCACACCGCGCTGATGGATGTGGCACGGCTGAACGGACCGCCGGAAGCATGGCACCTCGGCTTCATGCTGGGGCCACGGATCAACGCCGGCGGTCGTATCGGCAAGGCCGACCTCGGCGTGCGCCTGCTGCTGGAAGGCGACGTGTCGGAAGCCGCGCGGATCGCCGCCGATCTCGACCGCCTCAACGAGGAGCGCCGTGCGATCGAGCGGGCCGCTGTCGAACAGGCGGAAGCGGAAGCGCTGGCGTCGCTCGGATTCGAGGATAAAGGCACAGTGATCATCACAGCGTCCGAGGGCTGGCATCCGGGCGTCGTTGGCCTGGTCGCAGCCCGGCTGAAGGAAAAGTTCGGGCGTCCGGCGTTCGCGGTTGCCCTCGAGCCGGGCGGCACCGGAACCGGATCGGGCCGCTCGATCGCCGGCGTCGATCTCGGCAAGGCGGTGCGGCAGGCGGTGCACGATGGCATCCTGGCAAAAGGCGGCGGCCATGCCATGGCGGCCGGCGTGACGCTGAGGAAGGAGCGCCTTGCCGAATTCCGTGCCGCGATGGAAGCCGCGCTCGGCGAGGACGTGCGCAAGGCGCGCCATGTCAACGAACTGCTGATCGACGGCGCGGTCAGCGCGCGGGCGGTGACGCCGGATTTTGTGGCGATGCTGAACCGCGCCGCGCCCTACGGCGCCGGCAATCCAGAGCCGGTGATCGCGCTGCCGGCGCACCAGCTGGTCTATGCCGATCCGGTCGGTGAGGCGCATCTGCGGCTGCGCTTCAAGGCCGGCGATGGCGCCGTCGTCAACGGCATCGCCTTCCGATCCGTCGGGCAGAAGCTCGGCCAGGCGCTGCTGGAGAACCGCGGTCAGCCGCTGCATGTGGCGGGTACGCTGGCGGTGGACCGCTGGCAGGGCAACGAACGGGTGCAACTGCGCGTCAGCGACGTCGCGGTGCCCGATCCGGGGCCCGCGGTGATCCGCTAGACTTGGTTGCGCTCATGATCCCTGGCGCAGCCGCGCGAGCACCTTGAGGCCACCATAACCGTCGGCGGGCGTCAGGCCAGCCTTGATCTGAAAATCCTTGATTGCCTTCATGGTGTCGTTGCCGACACGGCCGTCGGTGCCGCCGGTGTCGAAGCCGAGGCGGGTGAGGCGGGTCTGCATCTCCTGCACCTCGGCGAGTGTCAGCGCGCGCTCAGAACCCGGGAAGGGCTGGATGAACGGGCCGCCGCCGAGGATGCGATCGCCGAGATGCACGATCGCCAGCGCATAGTTCATCGACGGATTGTAGCTGCGCACCGCATAGAAGTTGGGGCCGAGCAGGAACGAGGGGCCGCCCGGCACCGGCGTCCACAGCTGCGCGGTCGCGTTCGGCTCTGGAAACGCTTGCCCGTCGGCGCGGCTGACGCCGGACGCCGCCCAGGCCGCATAGCTGCGGCTGCCGCCGCCGCTCGCGCCGTTCGCCTGCACCTCGTAACCCCAGTGCTCGTTGCGATGATACTTGCCGCGGTTGACGAGGTAGCGCGCGGTCGAGCCCAGCGCGTCGTCGGGCGCGCCGAACGGTGACACCCGGCCGTCGCCGTCATAGTCGAAGCCGACATTGAGCCAGACCTCCGGCATCCACTGGGTGTGGCCCATGGCGCCGGCCCACGAGCCACGCATTTCCTCGGGCGTGCTCCAGCCGCGCTGCACGATCTTGAGCGCGTTGATCAGCTCGGTCTCCCAGTAGGCCTTGCGGCGTGGCTCGTTCCAGGCGAGCGCCGCCAGCGAGGGAAACACCGGGCGCATGTGGTTCTGCTGCACCAGCGGATCGCCATAGGCGCTCTCGACGCCCCACAGCGCCAGCAATGTGCCGCGCTCGACGCCGAAGTCGCGCTCGATGCGGGCAAACACCGCGCCGTGTTGCCGCAACGCGTCCTTGCCGGCGATGATGCGCCAGTCGGAGACGCGGCGGTTGATGTACTGCCAGGTCTGCTCGTTGAATTCCGGCTGGTTGCGCATCTTGGCGAACACGCTCATGTCCGGCTCGAGGCGCCCCATGACACGGCTGTAGGTCGCCTCCGAGATGCCGCGCGCCAGTGCCTTGGCGCGGAACGCCTCGCGCCACTGCTCGAAGCCGGGCGGCGCGGCGTCGCTGGACGAAGGCAGGGCCAGCGTCGTGGCGATGCCGGCGCTGATCCGAAGCAGGGTTCGTCGCGACAGGGGGCAAGAATCGATCGGAGCCATGTCGCCCAGTGTAATGCGATGCTGCGCCAGGCCCAACCGTTAGCCGGTCGGCTATTCGCCGTCGCCCTCCGACGACATGCCGGGTTTCGGCGGCTGCTCCGGTGCGGCATGGGCCGCCGTAGCCGGTGCGGCGGGTTCCATCTGTACCTCGGTTCCGCGCGCCCCGAGCAGCCGTTCATAGGCCGACACTAGGGTGATGTACGGATTGACCCACAGCCAGCCGTCGCGGGTGAACACCTGCAGGTCGAAGTGCAGGTGGCTGGTGGTGCCGCCGGGATAATCCTGATAGTTCGACACGAGGCCGATGGCTTCGCCTTCGCTCACCTGGCGCCCGTTGAGGAGGCCGTCGGCATCCATGCGGGCCGGGGTCATGTGCATGTAGCGCAGCCGCACATGGTCGCGCGCGGTATCGGCCACCACGAACACGGCCTGCTGGCCGCGGCCGCGGACGATCACGCCGTCACGCCCGGCGACAACAGCGAAGTGATTGGACTCGCAGCGGTCGGCGCCGTCGTTGCGCAGCGGACAGGCGGAGGGGCGGATATCCTGTCCCTGATGACCGTAACCGCTTGCGCACTGGCCGACCTCGAAGCTGCGCGATTCACAGAAATTGTCCTGCCAGGGGTAGCTGTAGTTCTCCCTGGCGGATTCATCGAACACCAGCGGCTTGTCGTTGCGCTTGCAGCGATAGGCCGTACCCTTGGCGTGGGGGGTGGTGGTTCGTCCGGTGAAATTGCAGTCGCCCCAGTTGAGGAAGGACTGCGAGTTGGCGAACGCCGGCGTCTCCTTCAGCGGAAAGCGGATCTGGGCGTAGACCGTCGGATCGACCTTGCCCGGCTGGCCATGGGCGCCGCTGTTGGTGACGATGTCGCCGACCGGCCGGTAGGTGAAATCCGGCGAGCGCGCCAGCGGCCGCTCGGCCTCCGCGCTTTCGATATCGCGCCGCGGCGGTTGCGGACGGCCGCCGTCGATCCGCAACGCCTTGAGAAAACGTTCCGCCACCACCGACGCTTCGCGGCAAGCGAGGCGGTTGCGTCGGGGAGCGCTGTCGAGGCAGAGAATGGAGACCACGTAAGGAATGCCGAACCGCGTGAAGGCATATCGCAGGTAGCCTTCACGAACGGTGCGCCGCAGATCGGGATATTGCGATGCCAGCGCCTTGACCGGCTCGCCCTTGCCGGCGAGCGGGTCATCGATCCGGTAGACCAGCGCCGAGCCAGTGATGTGGACTTCCACCGGCTTGGCATAGGTTCGCTGCGGCAGGTTGTCCGCGCCCACGGGCGCAGCCGAGAACACGGCGTCGTAACCGGCGGGGCCGGCGTCGAACATCTCGGTCTGGAAGCCGGACTGATAGTGCGATGGCAACAGACTTGCGGGCAGCCCGCTAAGCCGATTGCCGATGAATTCGGCGGCGTCGAACGGCAGCAGCACCGGAACCGGGCTTCGGCCAATCCCGGGAAAGAACGCCGCTGTGGCGGCATTGAGCTGAAACAGCGCCGGCCAATGCCGCGGGTCGGTGGCCAGATGTCGGTTCGCCGGCGAAAATGTCAGGCTGCCAGTGGCTTCTGGGTGGTTGTTAAATTCAATTCGGAGCTGGTCATGGGCGCTGCGCCAGTCTGCCTGCAGCACCGATATCGCCGGTGTCCGGAAGCCATCCGCGATGACGGATGACGAGGCCAGGGCGACGATGCCAGCAAGGGCGAGGCCGAGAAGCCGCCTCCCGATCGAAACGCCGGGGGCGGCCAATCTCGATTGCGCGCTGCCCCCGGTCAATTCGCCACCTGCCGGCCTCTGTCCGGAGACCTCAGTCCTTGGCGCGCTCGACGTAGGAGCCGTCTTCGGTCATCACCACGATGCGGGTGCCGACGCCGACGTGGGGCGGCACCGCGGTGCGCACGCCGTTGGACAGCACGGCGGGTTTGTAGGACGACGATGCGGTCTGGCCCTTGGTGACCGGCTCGGTATCCACGACTTCGAACACCGCGCGCTGCGGCAAGGTGATCGCGACCGCATTGCCGTCGTGGATCGAGAGCTTGACGGTCAGGTTCTCCTGCAGGTACGGCGCGGCATTGCCAACGGTGTCCTTGCCGACCATGAGCTGGTCGTAGGTCTCGTTGTTCATGAAGTGGAAGCCGTCAGCGTCCTCGTAGAGGAAGTTGAAGTCGCGGTCCTCGATGGTGGCGCGCTCGACCTGGTCGGTGGTCTTGAACCGCTCGGAGACCTTCACGCCGTCGCTGATCCGGCGCATTTCGATCTGGCTGACCGGGGTTCCCTTGCCGGGGTGGATGTTCTCGGCGGTCAGAACGACATATAGCTTGCCATCCATATCGATGACATTGCCCTTGCGAATAGAACTTGCGATGACTCTCACGGATCAGTTTCCTAGCGTTCGGGGCGGAAGCCTGGCCGGGACCGGACGTCCAACGGCGGGCGGAACAGTTTCGGGCCGCAACATACTGATTTGTGGCCCGGATGCCAGCTTTTTGCGCCAGATTGGGGCGGACCGCCCATGACCGGCGACCGACCGACGCTGGCCTGGTGGGCGCCCGCCCGCCATGCCGACCGCAGGGCGTTCCTGCTGGCACGGGCGGCCATCACCCGGGCGCTGCGGGCCTGGTTCGAGGCACAGGGCTTCCTGGAGGTCGAGACCGGTGTGCTACAGGTCTCGCCAGGCAATGAAACCCACCTCCATGCCCCGTCCGCCCGCCTGACACTGCCGTCGGGCGAGCAGGTGACCCGGTATTTCCGGACGTCGCCCGAATTCGCCTGCAAGAAGCTGCTGGCCGCCGGCGAGCGCCAGATCGTGGAGTTCGCCCGGGTGTTCCGCGACCGCGAGCGCGGCGACCGGCACCTGCCCGAATTCACCATGCTGGAATGGTATCGAGCGCAGGCGCCGCTGGACGCCATCATCGCCGACTGCGTGGCTGTGATCGGCGAGGCCGCGCGGGTCGCCGGAACCCGGCAGTTCGCCTTTCGCGGCCAGTCGGCCGATCCGTTCATCGCACCCGAGCGGCTGACGGTCGCCGACGCGTTCCGGCGGCTTGCCGGCATCGACCTGCTGGCGACCATCGTCGATGGCGCGCCCGATCGCGCGGCGCTGGCGCGCGCCGCAGACGGACAGGTCCGCGTCACCGACGACGACACCTGGTCGGACATCTTCAGCAAGGTGCTGGTCAGCCATGTCGAGCCGACGCTGGGGCAGGGCCGCCTGACGGTGTTGCACGACTATCCTGCGCCGGAGGCGGCGCTTGCTCGCGTCAAGCCGTCCGATCCGCGCGTGGCGGAGCGGTTCGAAATCTATGCCTGCGGTGTCGAACTCGCGAACGGCTTTGCCGAATTGACCGACGCGCAGGAGCAGCGTCTGCGCTTCACCGAGGCGATGGACGAGAAGGAGCGCCGCTACGGCGAGCGTTATCCGCTGGATGAGGATTTTCTCGCCGCGGTGGCGCAGATGCCGGCGGCGAGCGGGGTCGCGCTCGGCTTCGACCGCCTGGTGATGCTGGCCGCCGGCGCGGTGCGCATCGACCAGGTGGTGTGGACGCCGCCGGAGGAGCGGGTGTGAAGACGAATCTGCAAGCCCAACCGGCGGCGACGCTGCGCAGCGCCGATGATCTGATCGCCCATGGGCTCGCGCCCGCCGGGGTGCAGGCGGAGCTCACGCGCGTCGCGGCGCGCTATGCCGTGGCGGTGACGCCGGCGGTGGCGGCGCTGATCGATCCGGCCGATCCGCGCGATCCGATCGCGCGGCAGTACATTCCGTCCGGCGATGAACTGGTGACGCGCGCCCATGAGGACCCCGATCCGATCGGCGACCATGTCCATGCGCCGGTGCCGGGTATCGTGCATCGCTATCCCGACCGGGTGCTGCTCAAGCTGGTGCATGTTTGCGCCGTCTATTGTCGGTTCTGCTTCCGCCGCGAGATGGTCGGCCCCGGCAAGGACACGGCGCTGTCGCAGGAGGCCTATGGGGCCGCGCTCGATTACATCCGCGCTCGCCCCGAGATCTGGGAGGTGATCCTGACCGGCGGCGATCCCTTGATGCTGTCGCCGCGGCGGTTGCAGGAGGTGATCGCTGATCTGGCCGCGATCGATCATGTCCGGATTGTCCGGCTGCATACCCGCGTGCCGGTGGCGGATCCGGAGCGGATCACCGACGATGTGGTGGCTGCGCTGCGCGCCCCGGACGTGACCGTCTGGGTCGCACTGCATGCCAATCATCCGCGCGAGTTCAGTGCACAGGCCCGAGCCGCTTGCGCGCGCCTTGTGGAGGCCGGAGTTCCGCTGGTCAGCCAGTCGGTGTTGTTGCGCGGCGTCAACGACGATGCGGCCACGCTTACGGCGTTGATGCGCGCCTTCGTTGAAAATCGCATCAAGCCCTACTACCTGCACCACGGCGATCTGGCGCCCGGCACGGCGCACCTGCGGACCACGATCGAGGAGGGACAGGCCTTGATGCGATCGCTGCGCGGCCGCGTCTCGGGACTGTGTCAGCCGGATTATGTGCTGGATATCCCAGGTGGTCACGGCAAGGCGCCGATCGGGCCGGTCTATCTGTCGCAGGACCCGGTGGATCGATCACGCTACCGTGTGGTCGATTACTGCGGCGACGTGCACGGCTATGCTTCCGAATGATGGCTGGCAATGTGCGGCGCCCTTTGTCGTCACGATCGCGTCATGAGGCCGCGGGAGGCCTCGCGACGTCGCGCTGGTGCAGCGCGTCAACCCATCCCTTCCGACTCGCGTTTCGAGGAATCTCCTTTAGATTGGGAGGTCAGGATGAATGTGACGTCGGGAGGTCCAATATGTCGCGGCTGATGGCAACAATTCTCGTTCTTTCGCTGGCCAGCGGCACTGCTGCTCTGGCGCAGAGCGGCACGGGCAGCGGCACGTCGGCGCGGACGTCCGGCGGCGGTGTTGTGCAAGCTCCGGTCGGTCACCGTCAACCGAGCAAGGCCGACATCGACAGCGCGGAATCGAAGGACAAGCGCGGCCTGTTCGGCTCCGATGCCGACGACAAGGCGCTCGATCGCAAGATCAAGAATATCTGTCGCGGCTGCTGAGCCGCGGTGATCGCCAGCGCGGCCGTGCGCCGGAGCGCCGTCAGGCGCTTCGGGCGGCGAGCGCCATACTGATCAGCGACGCGCCGCCAAACAGCATGTTGATGCCGACGAGAAGGCCGAGCGCCCAGGTCGCCGACCCCGGCAGTCCTGCGACGATCAGCGCTGACACGACAATGTCGGCGATGCCGGCCGCGACCAGCCAGCCCCAGCGCCGTGACAGCTGTTTGCGGTGGTCGAGCGCGTACATGATGGTGGCGACGCCCTCCATCACGAAGTAGACGCCCACCACGATGGTCAGGGACAGCGTACCCTGGACCGGCCACAGCAACAGCACCGCACCAGCGGCGATCGCGAGGATGGCCGATACCAGCGACCAGCCGAAGCCGGGCAGTTGCCGTGCCGCGAAGGTCAGCACCAGTTGGACGATGCCGCTGACGATGAACATCCAGCCCAGGAAGACGGTGACCGCAAGGCTTGCGAGCGGCGGAACGACGATCGCCCCGAGGCCGAGCACCACGAGCACGATTCCTTCGATGAGGAAGGCTTTCCAGTGCGCCTGGATCGCCGCCGTCACCTGCGACTGCAGCTTGTCGATGTCATCGGGAAGGGTCATGGCTTCGCTCCGTCAGCGGATATCGATCATCATGCCCGAAAGCTTAGCCCGCGCATTGTGACGGTGACAACACACGGCCGGTGCGCCCAATCTCGTGCATGGGCGCACCGGCTGACGACGGCGGCGATCAATCGTCGATGATCGCGACCGCCCGCGTCCAGCCGGCCGAAGCGCGCTCGATCTTGACCGGGAAGCATGACACCATGAAGCCGGTCGAGGGCAGCTGCTCGAGATTGTGCAGTTTCTCGATATGGCAGTAGCCGATATGGCGACCGGCCTTGTGGCCTTCCCAGATCAGGCTGGCGTCCTTGGTTTCGGCATAGCGCTTGGCCGTGAACACGAATGGCGCATCCCAGCTCCAGCCGTCGATGCCAGTGAGGCGCACGCCGCGCTCCAGCAGGTACATGGTGGCGTCATAGCCCATGCCACAGCCCGAGTTGACGTAATCCGGCTGGCCGAATTTGACGCCGGCGCTGGTGTTCACCACCACGATCTCCAGCGGTTTCAGCGTATGGCCGATGCGCTTCAGCTCGGCTTCGACGTCCGCTGCGGTGACGACATAGCCGTCGGGAAAATGGCGGAAGTCGAGCTTGACGCCGGGCTGCAGGCACCAGTCCAGCGGCACCTCGTCGATGGTCCAGGCGCGCTCACCGCGATTCATCGTGGGATGAAAATGCCAGGGCGCATCGAGGTGGGTGCCGTTATGGGTGGAGAGGTTGACCTGCTCCACCGCCCAACCCTGGCCGTCGGGCAGGTCCTGCGCCTTCAGGCCGTCGAAGAACTGCAGCATGCGCGGCAGGCCCTGCTGATGGTCGATGTACTGGATGGTCGGGTGATTGCCCGGCGGATCCGCCGGAACATCGTTCTGCAGGGGAACGGAGATATCGATCAGTCGTCGCGCCATGGGTCGTCTCCCGGATTGTTCTGTCAGCGGAGCAGGGCCGGTCAGGCGTCCTGCCGCTCCACCTTGTTCTTGAGGATGCCGATCTTCTCGATCTCGAGCTCGATGGTATCACCATGTTCGAGGAACAAGCCAAGCTCGAGGCCGCAGCCGTTGCCGACGGTGCCCGAGCCGATGAACTCGCCGGGCATCAGGGTTTCGTCCTTGCTGATGTGCGCGATGATCTCCTCGAACGAGAACAGCATGCCGTCGCTGACGCCTTTTGAGCGCGTCTCGCCGTTGACGCGCGCCTCCATGCGCAGCTTGTAGGGATCGCCGATCTCGTCGGGTGTCACGATCCACGGACCGATGACATTGCCGCCGTCGAAGCTCTTGCCCTTGGCGGGGCCGAGACGGCCTTCCATCTCGATGCGCTGGGCGTCGCGGGCGGAGAAGTCGTTGAAGATAGTGAAACCGAAGATGTGGTCGCGCGCCTTGGCCGCCGGAATGTTGGCACCTTTGCCTTTCGTGATCAGGCCGAGCTCGAGTTCGTAGTCCATGATCCGGCTGTAGCGCGGCCATTTCACCGTGGTGTTGGTGCCGCGCACGCTGAAGC
Organism: Bradyrhizobium sp. 2TAF24; assembly: GCF_052115025.1. NCBI lineage: Bacteria > Pseudomonadati > Pseudomonadota > Alphaproteobacteria > Hyphomicrobiales > Nitrobacteraceae > Bradyrhizobium > Bradyrhizobium sp. 2TAF24. Next base: position 103,016 of record NZ_JBFRFW010000019.1, read on the forward strand.
GGTTGGTGATGTAGAAGATCGGCTGCTTGCGATAGACCTCGGGCAGTTCGGGCAGGGGCTCGGCCTCGATCCGCTTCAATTCCTCCAGATCGCCCTTGGCGCGGGCCGCGAGCTTGCGCTGGCCAAGCGGCGCCTGGAGGATGTGGATGGGAAACGACATGCCGTCGCGCATCTGCCGCGGTTCGGGGACGGGGGCGAGCAACTCGACCGCGGCGACCGCGACCGAAAGGTCCGCATCCTGGCCGTGGCGGGCAAGGATCTCGCGCGCGCCATCGAGCGCCGCGGGGCCGGCATCGATCAGCGAAAGCATGGACTGAAAAGCGGAATTTGCCTTGCCGGCGCGCAATGCCGCGGCGGCGAGATCGAAGATCCGGGTGTCGTTGTCGTGGACCAGGCCCACCCGTTCGGCGCCGCCGACACGGTATGTCGCAAGCTTCATGAAGCGTCTCCTCTTGTTCTTTCAAAAAATATATGATCAAAAATAATATCGATAAACAAGAGGCGGTGACAGAAATCGCCGACCTTCTGAGTTTCTGGAGGAAACACCATGGGGAAACGTCTCGGCGGCTTAGCTGTCGTGGCCGGCCTTCTGCTTGCGGCCGTCAGCACGCAGGGCGCATTGGCTCAGGGCAAGATCCTGATCGGCTGCACCGCGACCTCCGACTGCGCCTCGGCGATGGTCGCGGCCGATGAAGGCCTGTTCAAGAAGCACGGCCTTGATGCCGAGATGCTGCTGATCGGCCTCAACTCCAACATCCCGGCGGCGGTGCTGTCGAACTCGATCCAGATCGGCGGGCCGACCTCGACCGTGTTCCTGCAGTCGGTGGACGGTGGCCTCGACCTCGTCGCGGTCGCCGGCGCCTCCGCCATGACCGCGACCTCCAACGACGCGATTGCCGCGTTCGTGCGCAACGGCGTCGAGATCAAGCAGCCCAAGGATTTCGTCGGCAAGAAGGTCGGCGCGCCGGGGCTCGGCGCATTTCTACATGTGCTGTTTCGCAAGTGGCTGACCGAGAAAGGCGTCGATCCCAAGAGCGTCAACTTCGTCGAAGTCACGTTCCCGACCATGAACGACGTGCTGAAGTCCGGCACCGTCGACGCGGTGCTGACCGCGGAGCCGTTTGTGGCGCGCATGACTGCGGCCGGCACCGGCTATGTCGGCGCACGCTACGGCGCCGAACTCGCGCGTAGCGAGCCGATCATTTTCTATGCGGCGTCGCGCGACTGGGCCGAGAAGAATCCGGAGGCGATCAAAAAATTCCGCGCCGCCATCGCCGAGGCTGCCGTTATCGTCAACACCGACCGCGACAAGGCCAGCGCTGCGATCGCAAAATTTACCAAGCAGCAGCTCGATCTGGTGAAGACCACTGTGCCGAACCATTCCGAGCCGGAGCTGAAGCCGGAGCAGCTCGCCTGGTGGATCGACGTCATGCAGCAGCAGAAGATGCTGCAGTCGAAGCTCGATCTCAACACGCTGATCCTGAAGTGAGCTGAGGAGGCCGTGGCGATGGCCCTGCCGCACATATCCGCAGGCGAGGTCTCCGATACGCTCAGCGAGCGGGCGGCGAGCCTTGTTCAGCGCGATATCCTGACAGGGCATTTTGCGCCCGGTGCGCGGCTCGGCATCGTCGAGCTGGTGCAGCGCTACGACATCGGCGCGACGCCGGTGCGGGAAGGGCTGTCGCGGCTGGTGTCGCGCGGGTTGATCGTGGCGATCGGCCAGCGCGGCTTCCGTGTCGCCGACGTCAGCCGCGACGACCTTGCCGACATCACCCGCATCCGCACCGTGATCGAGAGGGAGGCGCTGCGCCTCGCCATGGAGAAGGGCGGCGATGGATGGGAGGCCGGAATCCTGGCGGCGCTGCATCAGCTGCGCCGTCATGTCGAGCGCAGCGGCGCCCATTTCAGCGAGGGCGCGGAGGATTTCGACGCCGTCCACAAGGGCTTCCATACCGCGATCCTGCAGGCCTGCGGCTCGCCGCGGCTGCTGACGGCTCATTCCGATCTCTACGACCAGGCCTATCGCTACCGCCGCGTGATGATGCGCGGCTTCGAGGATGGCGGCCACTTCGTCGACGTGCACCAGGCTCTTGCCGAGCGGGTGATGGCGCGCGACATGGACGCTGCCTGCACCATGCTGGCCGAGCATCTTCAATCCACCCTGAATTTCGTCTACCCGCCGGGAGGCGCGCAATCGTGACGGCCCAGATACTCCCCACCAGCCGGCATCCAGAGTCCGCGCCACGCGCGGTCCCACGACCACCGATGATCGCGTTCGACAATGTCACCATCGCGCTCGGCGGCCGGCCGATCATCCACGACCTCAGTCTCGCGGTCGAACCGGGTGAATTCGTCTGCATCATCGGCGCGTCGGGGTGCGGCAAGACCACGGCGCTGCGCCTCGCCGCAGGCCTCTATCGCCCGACCGGCGGCGCGGTGCGCGTGTCCGGCGAGCCGATGGACGGACCGCGCCGCGACGTCGCCATCGTCTTCCAGGACTACGGCAAGGCGCTGCTGCCGTGGCGCACGGCTGCAGGGAATGTCTCGCTGGCACTGGAAGCGGCGGGGGTGGCGGGCGCGGAGCGTCCGGCGCGGATCGCGACACTGCTCGCCAAGGTCGGGTTGCCGGATCATGGCGCGAAATATCCGTCCGAGATGTCCGGCGGCATGCAGCAGCGGCTGCAGATCGCGCGCTGCCTCGCCCAGGAGCCTGTCGTGCTGCTGATGGACGAGCCGTTCGGCGCGCTCGACGCCATGACGCGCCAGGGCCTGCAGGATGAAGTGCTATCGCTGGTGGCCGCAAGCGGCGCCACCGTGATCTTCGTCACCCATGATCTGGAGGAGGCGATCTATCTTGGCGACCGGGTGATCGGCCTGTTGCCGCATCCAGGCCGGATCGGCATCAATGTGAAGGTGGATCTGCCGCGGCCGCGCGACCAGCTCGCGACCCGCGAGATGCCGGAGTTCCTGCGGCTGCGTCGTGAACTGTTCGATTTCATCAAGGCGTCGGAAGGCAGGGCATGATCGCGGACCGCCTCAAGCCGCTGCTGCTGCCGCTCGCCGTCATCGTGGCGCTCGAAGCCGCCGCACGGGCCGTCCATCTGCAGAGCGATTCCCTGGCAGCCCCCAGCCAGGTCGTGCTCGCCTTCATCGACAGCGTACGCGACGGCGAGCTGTGGATCTGGACGCGGGACACCCTGGTCTCGACCTTTGCCGGCCTTGCGATCGGGGCCGCGATCGGCCTGGTGCTGGGGATTGTTCTCGGCCTGTCGCTGCCGCTCGACCGCTGCCTCGAAGTGACCATCGAGAGCATCCGGCCGATTCCGTCGGTCGCCTTGCTGCCCATCGGCCTGATCGCGCTCGGTTTCGGCTATCGGATGGAGATCGCCATCGTGGCCTTTGCCAGCATCTGGCCGCTGCTGATCCTGGCCCGGGCCGCCGTGCGCGGTGTCGAGCCGCGGCTGTTCGAGGTGTCGCGGGCGCTGCGGCTCGGTCCTGTCGCTGAGATCTCCAAGATCGTCATTCCCGCGGCATTGCCGCGCATCTTCGTTGCCTTTCGTCTCGCGGCAAGCGTCGCGCTGATCGTCGCCGTCACCGTCGAGATCACCGCCAATCCGCTCGGGCTTGGCGCCGCGATCATGACGGCGCAGCATGCGTTGCGGCCCGACCTGATGCTGGCGCTTCTGGTCTGGATCGGGCTGCTCGGCTTCGCGCTGAATGTGGTGCTGGTGCAGGCGCAGCGGCGACTGTTCGGGCCGGCAGCGAGCGCGGAGATGGCGCCATGATCAAGCCGTCGGCGCTGGCATGGCGGGCGCTGAGTTTCGCGGTCGCGGCCGGGTTCATCGCGCTGTGGCAGGTCGTCGCCAACCTGCGGCTGGTGTCGCCGGTGTTCCTGCCGGGGCCGGACCGCGCCTGGGGATCGCTGGTGCGGGGCTTCTCCTCCGGCGATCTGGCGGACAAGGTCATCGGCACGCTGCAGCACATGGCGATCGGCTGGCTGCTGGCGTCGTTGATCGGGATCGCGCTGGGCGCGCTGATCGGCTCATCCAGGGCGATGCGCATCTATGTCGCGCCGACGCTCGAGGTGCTGCGGCCGCTGCCGGTCTCGGCGGTCATTCCGGTGGCGATTGCGTTGTTCGGCCTGACGGAGGGCATGGCGCTGGCAGTCATCTCGTTCGGCTCGGTGTGGCCGCTGCTGCTCGCAACCGTGCATGGCTTCGCCGCAGTGGAGCCGCGGCTCTACGAGGTGGCGCGAACGCTGCACATGTCGCGCCTTGCGGTGGTCGCCAAGATCGCGCTGCCATCGGCCAGCCCGGACATTCTGGCGGGCATGCGGCTCAGCCTCACCGTGGCGCTGATCCTTTCCGTCGTCTGCGAGATGCTGGCGGGGCTCGACGGCCTCGGTCACTGGGTGCTGTTGTCGGCCCGCGCGTTCCGTTCCGCCGATCTGTTCGCCGGCGTCATCCTGCTTGGCGTGATCGGTTATGTCACCGCGCTCGCCATGGCGATGGCCGAGCGGCGGCTGCTGGCCTGGCGGGCGAGGGGATATTGACGGAGCGCTTGCGGCAATCACGAAACGTCATTATAGGTGGCGCCACGCTGCGCCGCGGGAATCGGAGCCAGGGAGCAATTGCTCCCTAAAAGCTTGGTTTGACTACGGTTTTCAGCGTGAACGACGCGGCACGCGAGTGCTGCTCAGACGGGAGTACCCTGGGTGCCGCCCGGATGAGCCGACGTTCGGCTCCCTTCGTCTATCGGTTAGGACGCCACCCTTTCACGGTGGAGAGAGCGGTTCGATTCCGCTAGGGAGCGCCACCTTCGCACGCGAGCCGTCGAAGCTGGATTTCGGTCAGCCATCGAGCGGACTGCGCTCGGCAACCTCCAGCCGCCATGCTGCAGCGTCGACGGAAGCGATCGTCTTCGCGACGCCGGGTTCATCGTGAACCGTGAAGGCCGCGCCCAGCAGCGCCAGGTCCCATCGTTCGATATCGATCCCCGCAGCCGCCACCGCGCGGACAAACGGCTGCCAGCGGATCGGTTCGCCGCGGCGCATGGTTGCGATATCGGCGCGGATCTGCTCGGCCGCGACACCACAGATGCCGCGGACCGCATCCGCCATGCGCGCGATCGCCCCCTCGGACTCGAATGGACGCGCGTGCTGCGTGGATGCGACGAGGGTTCGCTCCAGCACTCGCGTATCGATCGCCGACAGTTGCCCCGAAACCATGTTCGCCAGGAGTTGCCGACGAAGCGGCCCGTCGAACAGCACGGCAAGCTCCCGCAAGATGTCGGCGGGTTCGTCGGCGACATGACAGTAGCTGAACAGACGATTGGGTTGTGCGAGAAGGCGCCGCAGACAGCTCGGAGATTGCCGTGCGATGTCAGCGGGCCCCTTCAGGACGCCGAGATGCACCGTTGCAGGTGTCTCCAGCGTGCCGTCATGGCGCAGCAGCAGCACCAGCGCCTGATCGCAGAGAATGAGGTCGTTCACGGCAAGACGATCGAGTGTTGCCGCGGCGAGCTGATACCGCCAGAGCTCCCGCCACTGCAGTCGTGTCAGGAACGGCAGCGTTGCTGCCGCAATCGCAAAACCATGCGCTTGCAGGAAGTCGACAATCGTTCTCGCCTTGCCGCCGGCAAGTCCCTCCGGCTTGATCATGACAAGAGCGCTCCGGTGCAGTATCGCGCCCAGTCGATCGCCGATCACATCCAGCGCATCGGCGACACCTTCGCGAAACAGCGTGTCGTGCTGGTACAGCCGCGCCTTGTTCGGCATGCGGGTGAGCGCGCTCCACGTCAGCGCGGTTCGAGCCGCCGGCGTCTCGCGCAGGTGCTTCCTTTCCGGAGATTCATCATGGCTGTCCGTGAGGGGGTGGACGTGCATTGTGCGTCCTCCTGACGACGACAACGTACACAGCAGCTGAAATGACCGTCAATTTTACAGTCAAGGCGCGTGGCGCCGCGTGTGCGGACAATCATCGTCTGCATCGCGCGATACCGCGCCACCGACGCCGCGCGTTGCCAGGATTTCAGCTTGACGGGATGCGAGCTCGATGCAATCCTGCAACCACGCGTTTATGGAGCTGTCGATTTACCCGAGAAGGGTGTTGTCTTACTCGCTGATGAGGTTTTTCCTCTGGAGGACAATGACATGACCCACGCGCATGACGCCGATCACCAAAAAGTTGTCGAAGCGGCGAAAGCAATCAGTAGCGTTCGGTCGGGGAATTCCATCCCCGTGGTTCTGACGGGGCGCATTGTGAACGGCAAAGTTCACATCGACCAGCATGTTCTGGATGAAATTGCGAAATCCTACCCGAATGCCAATGGCTCGTTCATTGCGGTCAACGCGCCTTTCGATCCGAACGGCTCTGTTTCAAACGGCTCTGTTTCATAAGATTAGCGATACTTCAGGACATTGCGGCTGTCGTTGCTCTGAGCAACGACAAACCAAACGCTTCCATATCTGAGGCAGCTGCGTCGCGTCAGTGTGGGGCTGGCGGCGAAGACGTGTGCTTAGCCTTGCCAGGCCACGACTGCTGTCTGATCCGATAGCAAGCGCTGTCGGCGCACGGGATGGCGTGCTCCGACGCACTGCAAATGGTGCATGACCGATGAACGTCGGCGATCTTCTGAGCGCTGATGCCGAGCCAGCACGCGTCGAACGCGTAGCCATCACGGCGCTGGCCGATGGCGGCATTCATGATCTGTGTCCGAGCTATCTTGCTGCGCTTCGCCGAGCGCTTGCCGATGAACCGCCACCGTTCGGAACGAGAGCATATTCCGAGCTTTACCGGGATGCTGCCTCGGACGCTCGCTGGCTGGCGATCTCGCTCATGACGAACGCCGAGCGTGAAGGGGACGGTGCCAAGCGCCTGTGGTCCCTCGCGGCCTGCTCGACGGATACCGATCATCGGCGGCAGCTCAAGGAACACGCCGTCGATGAATCCCGTCACGCGCTATTCTATCTGGCGTTACTCGACTTTGCCTTTCCAGGATTGACAGAGCCATCATTCCGGCTGGCGCTGCGGCAGTTGTCGCCCCGTTATGCCTTGGACACGGAGCTGGTTCCGGTCAGCGGTTCGCCGTACGCGAAGCCGCCGACGATCGATGATTTCATCCAGATGAACATCGCCGAGATACGCACGGCGATCCATCACCTGATGCAGCGGCCGGCTCTGGCCGCGCATGCACCGGCTGAAAATTTCGCCGGCATGCAGCCGATCCTCGATGCGCTGCTGCGCGACGAATTGCGACATGTCGCTTATACGGCGGCTTTGATCGAGCGTCTGGCTCACAGTCCGGTTCGCCCGGATGTGACAGCGATGGTTCGCAAGCGGCTTCGCGACTTCAACGCCATCACGACGGAGGAACTGGGGCAGGTGGCTTTCGACTGTTCCGTATCGTGCTGCGAGAAGCGGCCGCATTGCCGCGCGAAGGCGGGCGTCGCGACTGCGTTCCTCGACGCCCCGTTCTAGAGCAGACGTTCCAGAGCAGACTTTTTCGGGCCAGGCTTTTCAGACCAGACAATGATGTGACGCCTGGCCATCAGACACACGGGTTCCCGGGACCGTATCGATGGATATCACGGAGTTCTTGCGCATCCGGCATGTCGACCTGGCGGCGATCGCCGCGAGTGCGCGGGCGTCCGTGGGGCTGGAGCCTTGCGATCTCCTGCTTTCCGTCGGGTCTCTTGCGGAGGGGCTCGGCAATGACAAATCGGATCTCGACCTGTTGCTGATCACGTCGCGCGACACCGACGCCCTGCCGGCGCATGAGGTCGCTGTTGTGGTCGGGACATGTCTGTTCGACATCCAGATTATTCCACGGCGCCGGCTCGATGCCGTGCTTGCGCGGTTCGCGGTCTGGGCTGCACGTCCTTGGGATATTACACGTATCGCCGACATCGGTGCCGACGACCGCAGGCTGCTCCACCGTCTGCTTCACTGCGCGGTCGTCCACGCCGGCGGGCGCAGCGATCTCGCTGCCGCGCAACCTGACCTCTCGAGCCTGGCGCGCCTGAAATTGCAGATCGCCCGGCATACCTCCCGAACCATTCAGGTCGACATGGCCGGCCACCTCGAGGCGAAGGATTACGCTTCGCTGGTGTTCGCGTCCCAGGATCTGCTTGGACACGCCGTCGATGCCTTGGCTGCGGGATATCTCCTGACCAACCCGACGGCCAAATGGCGCAGCCGTTTGCTTGCGAGTCTTCCGGCCGAGTGGGAGACGGCGCTTGGAATCCGGCCGTCAGGATGGAGCGCCGCGGAACTATTCTGGAGGTTGCACCGGGCGCCGGAGCGGCCGGATCGGCTGGAGGCAGGTCGGCACGCGCTCAAGATTGCGACCTTCGCGCGTGCCGCGTTCGCATGGGCCGAACAGCGATTGCTGGGCGCGCCCTGTGATGGTCGGCGACCGATCAGATGGCCGCGCGTCGATCGCGTGTCAGAAGATGCGGCCTTGCCGTATCTCGCCATCGACGTTGATTTTTCTGCCCATGGCGACGGCGTGATGATCGGCCGTCTCAACGCATTCGGAACTCCGCTCGGCTTGAGCCGGCGGGAGTTCGAGATGGCGCTGCTGTTCGACGGATCGACAACGCCGCGCGAGGCTGAGATCGCGATATGCGGATCCTATGCCGTCGACGCCAGCAAACGCCTGGTGGACCACATGATATCACGTGTCGCGGAGGCGGGGTTTTCGGTCACATCGGGGCGGAATTGATCGGGACGCATCGTGGGATGCGTGACAACAGAGGGTGTTGCAGGTGTTATCAGCCGAACGTGTTGGGGCAGCCGCCAGAACCGAGGCAGAGGTGCTGCCGACGGGCACGCCGGTGACGCCGCCGCGCGCGTGGCGAAATCCGCCCGAACATTTGCGCGCGGCCATGAGCAATCCCTGGTACGGGCTCGTGCTCGATCTTCAGGATGCGGTCACCCGGGCAACGGTGAACTTCTGGGGCGCGCGTGGTGTTCGTGCTGCCTATCTCCCGATCACCACGGGCAGCATTTCCTCTCCCATGGGGCTCGGCAGCGATTCCGTGCCCGTCGCGGTCCAGTTGCATGGCGAGAAGGTTTATCTCGCCGACTCCATGCAATTCCTGCTCGAATTTGCTGTCCGGCAGGCGGAGCGCGGTGCCTACTACATCATGCCCTCGTTCCGCGGCGAGCAGCACGACGAGACCCATCTCAATGAATTTTTCCATAGTGAGGCGGAGCTGCGTGGCGATCTCGGCGACGTGCTGGACGCCGTCGACGGCTATCTGATCGCTCTTTCGCGTGCGTTGCTCGATGTTCGATCGTTGACGCGGAAGCTGCAGCACGGTGCCGGCCATCTGGAAGCCTTTGCCGCCGGCGCGCGCCCCCGCCGGCTGTCGTTCGACGAGGCCGCTCTCCTGATCGCCGATGTTGCGGGGGGCGTCGTCCGTCATAGCGCGGGCTTTCGGACGCTGACCCGTGAGGGTGAGCGCGCCTTGGCGGCGCGTTGCGGTGGCGCGGTATGGGTCATGTTGTGGGATGCGCTCGCGACGCCGTTCTATCAGGCTACCACCGGGTACGGCTGCAGCTTACGGGCCTTGAATGCCGATCTCCTGCTGGCAGGACCTGGCGAGGTCGTCGGGGCCGGCCAGCGCCATGCCACTGCGCCGGAGGTCGCGGAGGCGCTGCAGCGACGTGGTGTCGATCCCGAGCCATACGCCTGGTATCTGGAGATGAAGCGCGAGGCACCGCTCGCCACGGCGGGATTTGGCCTTGGAGTCGAGCGGTTGCTGTGCTGGGCGCTCGGACACGACGACGTTCGCGATCTCCAGCTGGTTCCCCGTCTGATCGGCGTTCCGAGGACTTTCTGATGCCATGTTTTGCGTATCACGGCGATCCGTCGGGCAGGGGATGCGCGGGAGGTTGCCCGCCCCGTTTCGCGAGGGAGGCGAAGCCATCCGTTCGCGCGGTGCGATGACTGCAGCCGTTCGCGCCGGCCTCGACCAGTCGATCCGACGCGATAGGCTGGACAGGCTGACGCCGGACGACGTGTCTGCGCTCGACTATGTCGGCTTCATCTCCTTGATCCAGGAAACGAACCGCTGCCCGGGCGGGCTGATATCGCTTCGCCGCCAAGCTATCGCCAGCGGAATCGATGCGGCCTGCGAAGTCCTGGAAATCGGCTCGAACACCGGATTTACGTCGATCGAGCTGGTCAAGATGACCCAGTGCCGGGTCACAGGCATCGAACCGAATTTTGCCGCTGTTCAGGAAGCCAGGCGGCGGCAGGCGCTGCTGCCGCCGGAGTTGCGGGACCGCATCAAGTTCGAGGTCGGTGATGCCCGCCGCCTCGGGCGCGCGCGAGGCAGCGTCGATGTGATCGTATGTGGCGGCGCCAACAGCTTCATCGATGGCCGCGACGCTGCATTCGGTGAGTATCAACGGGTTCTGCGGCCGCTCGGCCGTGTGACGCTGACCAACTTCTTCTATCTTCGTCCCCCGCCGGACTCGCTGTTGCGCCGCCTCCGCGAGACGATCGGCGTGGATATTCCCCCCTGGGACCAGCGTCAGTGGCTGCGATTGATTCTGGACGGGTCATTCTGGGAGGTGATCTGCCTCACCACGCATCCGGTGGTGGCGAGGCCCGCGGCGGTCGTCACGGCCTATGTCGACTACATGATTGATCGGCCGGCGCTGCTCGACCTGCGGGCGGATACGCGTCATGCCGTCAGGCGGCGCTGGCAGGCGATGTGCGAGCTGTTCAACGAGAACGCGGCCCATCTCGGCTTCTTTGAACTGGTGCTGCGGCGTCCGCTCGACGGGCTCGAGGAGCAGGCGCCGCTGTTCTTGTCCCCGGGTGAATACGACCGGTGGTTCGAGCACGACCTGATCGCGCCTCCGAAAGAAGGATAAGGAGGATGGATGCTCTCATCGTCAATCCGCCGACCTTGGGAGATATCGAGCGCATCGGGCTTGCGGGGCAGGTGTCGTACTTCGAGTTCGAGCGGCAGACCGCGGGATCCGATGGATTTCGGTCCTTCCCCGGGGAACATCTCGGTCTCCTTGCGCTGACCGCCAGTTGCCGCGCCGCTGGCCTGGAGGTCGCTTCGGTCAACGGCCAGGTCGCCAACCATCGCACGCTGCAGCAGACCTGGGAGGCGATGGTTGCCGCTGCCCCCGGAGGTCCCGCCGTCGTTGGTCTCTCGGGGCCATGCCAGGTGCTGGCAGAGAACCTTGCGCTCGCACGCCGGGTTCGGACGCACTGGCCGGATTGCCGGATCGTGATGGGGCACGATTTTGCAACACTCAACTATCATCGGCTGCTGCGCACCTACGATTGCCTGGATGCCGTGGTGGTCGGCGAGGGCGAGGGGGCGTTTCCCCGGATTGTCGATGCGGCCAGGGCAGGACGATCTTTCGTGGACATCGGCGGGGCCGCCGTCCGCGATGGCCGCGGCGAGGTGCGGCTGAGCGTGACGCAGGCCCTGCCGCTCGACCTCGATACGTTGCCCTGGGTGGCGCGAGACCATCTTCCGCAGGTCCTCGCCGCGGGGATGAGTGCCGGAATCTACAGCGCGCGTGGGTGCCCCTATCGCTGTTCGTTCTGCACGACCGGGCAGGCGGCGGCCCGGCTCGGCAAGCGCGGCTCCCACCGCCTGCGGTCGATCGATGACGTGGTCGATGAAATCGAACGGCTGGTGACGGATTTCGCGATTCCCCATCTTACGATCGTCGACGATCTCTTCCTGACGTCGCATCCCGAGAGCCAGGAGCGCGCGCGCCTGTTTGCCGATCGGCTGTGGCGGCGTTCGCTCGGCGTTCCCTTCATGATCGACGCACGCGTCGATTCCATCGATGCCGCGACGTTCTCGGCCCTGCGCAAGGCCGGGCTGCACCGGGTATTCGTCGGGGTGGAGACTGGAAGCGACGCGCAGCTCGCCCGCTACAACAAGCGCTATCACCGCTCCGTGAAGGACGCCGCTTTCGTGGAGCGGCAGATGCGTGTTCTGGTCGAACTCGGCATCGACGTCGTTCCCGGCATCATCACCTATCATCCGGAAATCGAGCCGATCGAACTGATCGATACGCTGAAAGCGATCGATGCCAGCGGCTACCGCGGGATCTATCAGTTCATGAACAGGCTGTTCGTTCATCCCGGCACGTCGCTGTGGCAGGACTATCGGCTCCGCGGGCTGCTGGTCGAGGAATGGCCGGTTCCGCAATGGACCTTTCGGCACGACGGTGCGGCGCGACTGGAGCGCGATGTTCTCGACGCGGCCGCTGCCGGCCTCGGATTTCATGAGGTGCGGGCGATCTTCGAACGCGGCGTGCGGGCCTGGCTCGCGGAGTGGACCTCCACAGGCAATGCCACCTTCCGTGATCAGTCCGATCCCTTGGGCGAAGCGTCTTGTGAGACCAACAGCTGAGGTGACCCGCAATGATCATCCTCGTCAATCCGCCGACGCTCTGGGAGCTCCAGGATCTCGGCCTTGAGGGCAAGATGTCCTGCTTCGAGCTTCAGGGGAAACACGTTTCACCGAGCGCGCTGCGGTCATTCCCCGGTGAGCATCTTGGCCTGCTGGCGCTGGCGGCCGCGTGCCGCCGGCACGACCTGCCGGTGTCGATCGTCAACGGGCAGATTTTGCTGCACCGGACGCTGGACGACACCTGGCAGGTCATGGTCGAGCGCGCCGGCGGAGGGCGTCCCGATGTTGTCGGCTTTTCCGGACCCAACCAGGTGTTCGTGGAAAATGTCGCACTCGCTCGCCGGGTCAAGAACCGCTGGCCCGATGCCGTCACTGTTCTGGGCGCCGACTTCGCGACCCTCAACGCCGACCGGATCCTGACGGACTATGACGTCTTCGATGCCATTGTCGAAGGCGAGGCCGAGGCGGCGTTTCCCGCACTGTGTGCGGCGGTCGCGGCAGGCCGGCCATTCGACGGTGTCCCGGGTGTGGTCACGCGCGAGACCGTCCGCGGGCCACGCCCGATTCCGCTGCCGCTGAACCTGGACGATATCCCCTGGATTGCGCGCGACGACACGCCGGCTGTGCTCGCCCTCGGTCTCAGCGCCGGCGTCTTCAGCAGCCGCGGCTGCCCCTATCGCTGCGGCTTTTGCACGACAGGACAGGTCGCTGCACGCAGCGGCCAGGCCGCGGTCCGGGAAAAGAGCATCGAGAATGTCGTCGATGAGATCGAGTATCTCGTCAAGGATTTTGGCATCGATCACGTGACCATTACCGACGACCTGTTCGTCAACAAGAACCCCGCCTCGCAGGAGCGAGCCCGCCGCTTCGGCGAAATCTACAAGGCGCGCGGGTTGTCGTCGGTCGCCTTCATGATTGATTGCCGCGTCGATTCCATCGACCAGGAGACGTTGTCCGTCCTGCGCGATGCCGGGCTCTATCGCATTTTCGTCGGCATCGAAACCGCCAGCGCAGATACGTTGCAGGCCTATGACAAGCTGTATGTGAGCAATGCGCTGCCGAAATACATCAGCGACCGGCTGCGGATCGCGGTCGATCTCGGAATCGACGTCGTTCCCGGGATAATCACCTACCATCCGTCGGTCACGGTGCCGGAGCTCCGCCGCACCCTCGATATCGTTGATACCGTCGGCTATCGCGGATCGTTTCAGTTTCTCAACAAGGTCGTCGCACATCCGGGCACTCCGATCTGGAACGCCTATGCTGCCAAAGGCTATCTCGATCCGACGTGGCCCGTGCCGCAGTGGGGATTTCAGGACCCCGACGCGCAGACCGTCGCGGATGCGGCATTCGCCGCCGCTGCGGCAGGCGGCGATTTCGATCAGATACGCGGCGCGGTGCTCGGGGCGATCGAGCAGTGGGAAGCGCGGCAACCTGTCAGGTGATGAGTGATATGAGCGCAACGTTGCCGTCGCGCGACCGACCACGAACCGACGGCCTGCCGCGGTTATCCCCCGTCGGCTTCGGCGCCTTTCCGCTCGGTGGGGCCGATGGCACTGTCGCTGTTGAGCGGGCCAGGGCTTGCCTGAACGCGGCGCGTGACAGTGGCTGCACGTGGGTTGACACCGGCGAGGTCTACCACGGCGCCGCAAATGAGGACCTGCTGGGACGCGCCGGCCTTCAAGGGCTCGCGGTGGCGACCAAGGTCGCTCCACGTCCGGCGGGGTCCGGCCTCCGGCCGCACGAGATCAGGGCGGCGTGCCAAAACAGCCTGCGCCGGCTGCGTGTCAACGTGATCGACTGGTACTATCTGCATTGGCCGGATGGGTCGGGTATCCCGGTCGAGGACAGCTGGGGGGCCATGCGGGCGCTGGTCGACGAAGGATGGGTTCGGCACGCCGGGCTGTCGAATTTCGATATCCCCCTGATGCAGCGCTGCCAGGCCGCCGGGACGATCGACGTCGTGCAGGTTGGCCTTTCCCTGGTCGACCACCACTGGGGAGGCGAGGTCGCGCGATGGTGTGGCGGCCACGGCATTGCGGTGACCCTCTATGAGCCGCTCGCCAATGGCCTGCTGAGCGGAGCTGTGACCGCGGGGACCGATTTGCGGGCATGGGCCGGCCGGGACGTTCAGACATGGCCGTTTTTCCAGCGGGTTTTGACCGGGGAGGCGCTGGCCCGGTCGATGGCCTGCCTGGAAGCCCTTCATCGGTGGTCGGCGGTCCTCGAGCGTCCGGTTGCGCAGGTCGCGCTGGCCTGGGGGCTGGCTCAGCCGGGTGTGACGTCAGTGCTGCCTGGAAGCCGCGATCCCGAACATATCCGGCTTAACGCGCATGCCGCGGCCTTCACGCTTCCATCCGAGGTCCTGGCAGCGCTCGACCGTGTCGCAGGGTGTCCCGCAACATGACGACCGCAGCCCGGATCGCCGATGGACCGATCGTGCCGATCCGCTGGGACGACGGTACACTCGACATCATCGACCAGCGGCTGCTGCCGGGAGAGGAACGGCATCTGCGTCTGAGCCGTTGTGAGGACGTCGCCGCGGCGATCGGGGCGCTGGCTATTCGCGGAGCGCCGCTGCTCGGCATAGCGGCCGCCTACGGGCTTGTGCTCGCCGCACGCGATGGGCGGCTGGAGCAAGGCGCCGCGCTGCTGCGCGCCGCCCGGCCGACGGCCGTCAACTTGCCGCGGACGGTTGATCTGTGTCTCGACATTGCCCTGACAAACCCGGCAGCAGCAGTCGAGGCATTGTTGAATCAGGCGCAGCGGCTGGAGAGCGCGGAGGCCAGAGCCTGTGACGCGATCGTTCGCCACGGCGCCGCGTTGCTCGCCGGAGCCCGGACGATCATGACCGTCTGCAATACCGGGGCGCTAGGGACCGGCCACCGCGGAACGGCGCTCGGCATCATCGTGCAGCTCGCGGATGAGGGACCGGTGACAGCAATCTGCTGCGAGACCCGTCCGCTGCTGCAGGGAGCGCGCCTGACGACATGGGAGCTGTCGCGCCATGGCGTGCCGGCGCAACTGATCGTCGATGGGGCCGCTGCGGCGATCTTGCGAACGGGGGACATCGATGCGGTTGTCGTCGGTTGTGACCGGCTGGCGGCGAACGGCGACCTCATCAACAAGATCGGAACATATGGTGTCGCCCTCGCCGCAGCGGCTCATGGTGTTCCTTTTGTCGCTGCGGTGACCATGTCGTCGATTGATCGTTCGGCGCTGTCTGGGGACGATATCCGGATCGAGATGCGGGCGCCGGACGAGGTGCTGAACCTGGTCGACGGCGTCGCCGCGTTGCCTGGCGTCGCGGCTCTCAATCCGGCATTCGATGTCACGCCGGCTCACCTGGTCAGCGCGATCGTCACGGAGCAGGGGGTGATCCGACGCGCCGATGATCCGCGTGTCAGGCGCCTGCGCGCCGCCGCGCGTAACGCATCGTGAGCGCCCATCGACCTCTGCTGCTCGCGCCCGCGATTGGTCGCCGGCCACGCGTCGCCGTCATCTCCCCCTCATGGGGCGGGATCGATGCCCTCGCGGGGCGGGCAGCACGGGCCGCGGACGCGCTACGCGGCATCGGGTGGGAGCCTTGGATGATGCCGCATGCGGCGGCGCCCGGAGACATCTTGCGCCCTTGGGTCTCAGCCTCGGCGCGCGAGCGGGTGGCCGACCTCCATGCCGCTTTCGCCGATCCGGACATCGACGTGATCCTGTGCGCGATCGGTGGCGATCATTGCGCACAGCTGCTGCCGTGGCTCGACATGGCGCTGATCGCCGCGTCACCGAAACCCCTGTGTGGATACTCCGACGCCACCGTGTTGCTCCATGCCATTCACCGGGAGACGGGGCTGGTCTGCTTCTACGGTCCGGCGTTCCTGCCGCAGTTCGGGGAGTTCGGTGGACCCGACAGCGAGGTCGTCGACGGCCTTGGCCGAATGCTGGTGCATGGCGTCACCGCGCCCGGCGATATTCCCGATGTCGGCTGGCAGGCAGACGAGCCGCGCGAGCAAAGCGATGTCGCGGAACGTCCACGGCAACGGCGAAATGCGGAACCGAGGCGTGTCCTGCGCGCGGGACGGGCGGTGGGGCCGCTGATGCCCGCCTGTCTGCCGAGCCTGCGCCACCTGACCGGCACGCCCTGGCAACCGCGCCTGGACGGCGCCGTGCTGTTATTGGAGGCGCCGGGCGACGGCTACGATGTGCGACGCGCCGATGCCGACCTGACGCATCTCGCCAATGCCGGCATGATCGGAAGTATCTCCGCGCTGGTGCTCGGACGCAGTGAGGGGTGGTCGGATGCGGATGTCGGACGTCTCGACCGGATCGCGCTCGATATCACTGATCGGATGGGGATTCCCGTGATGGCCGGAATCGCGTGTTCGCACGCCGCGCCGATGTTGACGCTTCCGGTCGGCCCCCTGGCTGAAGTCGACGGCCTGCGTCTACGCATCCTCGGTGCCGTGGTCGCCGAACGCTCCGCGAGCGCGCCGCGCGTCCGCCGCTGAGCGTTGCAGCCAGGCCTCGTCCCAGCGACCGTGAACTGGATCGGGCAACGTGCGAATGGCGCCGGCGGGATCGTGCTCGCAGACACTGGATCCGACCACGACATAGTCCCAGATACCGAGCTGTTGTGCGTAGGGCCACAGCACGGCATGCAGCTGTCGCCAAGCACGCTCGGCATCTGCCGGCGCGCGGGTCAGCAGTCCGTCGAGATGGGGGAGCGCCAGCGCCGCGATATCCGGTGAAACAAGCCGCGCCACCGCATGACGCAGCCGCGCCAGGGCTGGTTCGGGCTCGAGATCGTATGCCGGCGTGTCGGCATAGGCGTGTTCGCGGACCAGCTGCAACGCGCCACCGGCGTCCTGTCCGCCGAGCAGTTGCGCGATGATGGTCCGTCGGCCGGCGCGGTCGAAGAGCAGCCCCAGTTCGCGCAGCACGTCGGCCGGCTCGTCGGCGGCATGAACGAAATTGAGCAGGCGATTGTCGGGCCCGAGGCGGTACCGGATCTGCCCGGGCTGCCGTTGTGCGGGCATTGTCGGGCCCTTGAGCCTTTGCAGGCGCACGGCCGCGGGAAGCGATCCTTGCTCGCGACGTTCGTCGCGACAGACCAGCATGATGCTCACAGCCGCCGGCTTGAACAGGTCGAGCAGGTCCAGTCGTTCCAGCGTGGCGCCGTTGAGAACGTAGAGCCAGAGCAGGCGGATCATCATGCGGTCAAGCCGCACCGGCACGGCGGCGACAGGGGTAAATCCGGCCGCGCGAAGCCGATCCTCGATGCGTTCGACGGCCCGCAACGCGACGGCTTCCGCCTTGACCAGCATTGTCCCGTGATTCAGCAGCAGATCGAGGGCCCACTCCGGCCCGGCCTGGTCGAGCAGATCGCGCATGGCTTCGCGGGCAAACGGTTCGCCGTAGAAGAACCGAGCCTTGTCCGGAAGAACCGTTGTTGCGTCGAGAAAGGTCCGGGTCTGTTGTTCGATCATCGCGGCGCTACCGATCGTGGACGTCGGCCGAGGAGGACAAACTGCCCCGCTTCTGGCTCTTCTCGCCAGGATACTATCCTCCTGTCGGCGCCGGAGTGGAAGCAGGATTGGGCGATGACGCCGACATGGGCCGGAATCCAGCATCGCAGCCGTTTCAAGGGTTCTTGCACGTCAGGGATGGATTTGGGCATTCTGTCCGCTCCGTGAGCGGGCCGGGTCGCCGACATGGCACGGCAAGCCGACGCTTCATGGGACGGTCGGAGAGAGCCATGACAGCGGCAGTGCTTGGCATCATTGGCGGTTCGGGACTTTACGATTTGCCGGGGCTCGAGGGAGCGCGCGATGAGGTGATCGCGTCGCCCTGGGGCACCCCCTCGGCTCCGCTCCGCCGCGGCACGATCGCAGGGTTGCCGGTCGTATTCCTGCCGCGCCATGGCGTTGGGCATCGCCTGGCACCATCGGATATCGACTACCGGGCCAACATCGATGTTCTCAAGCGCGCTGGCGTGACTGATCTGGTTTCGCTATCGGCTTGTGGATCGCTCGACAGCGAGATGCCGCCAGGTACGTTCGTCCTGGTGGATCAATTCGTCGATCGCACCTTCAGGCGCGCAAGTTCGTTTTTTGGTGCAGGCTGCGTTGCCCATGTCTCGATGGCGGATCCGGTATCTCCGACCCTATGCGAGCACATCGCCCGTGCGGCAGATGCGGAAAGGATCAGGCTGGTTCGGGGCGGCACCTACATCTGCATCGAGGGGCCGCAGTTCTCGAGCCGGGCGGAAAGCCTGATGTTCAAGGCCCTGGGCTGCGCGGTGATCGGCATGACCAATCTGCCAGAGGCGAAGCTCGCCCGCGAGGCGGAGATCTGTTACGCCAGCGTCGCCATGGTGACGGACTTCGATTGCTGGCGTGACGGCCATGATGCGGCAACGGCGCACGACGTGGTGCGGATGTTGGGCGCCAATGCCGCGATCGCGCGCAGGCTCGTCGCCCGTCTCGCCGGTGTTTTTCCACGCGAGCACGAGCCATGTCCCATCGGATCCGATCGCGCCCTGGACACGGCGTTGATGACGGCGCCGGATGCGCGAGATCCGGAGCTGCTCAGCAAGCTCGATGCCGTGGCGGGGCGGGCGCTGCAACAGCCGTGGTCCCCAGCTCATGCCCGACATGGCTGACAGGGACACCGGGGCGTTGTCGATCGCTCGGTCGCGGTTGGGCGCCATGCTTGTCAGGCAGGTCATGATGCCGGACGGCCTCAAAGGTCATGTGTGCCGGCCTGCCGTTTGGGGCGCTGTGCCCATCGCTCTCCTTCTCGCGGCCTGCTCCGGCGGGCCGGCGATCACGAGCGGTTTGTCGATCATGCCGGCGGCCGAGACGCCGGCCGCTCCCGGGTCGAGAGCAGCCCCTGATCTGTCGAGCGTCGAGGTGGTCAAGATCTTCAAGGACAAAGCCGACGAATTGAAGCTTCAGTCGCCGGCTCTCGTCACTGCGCCGGACGCGCCGCCGCCGATCAATGCCGAGCCCTGGATGATCTGTCTGAAGAGCGGGGCGCCCGAGCAGTCCCGCAGGCTGTACGCACTGCTGTTCCAGGACGGCAGGCTGAGGACGACGCGTCCTGCCGCCATCCTCGACAACTGCGAGGCACGCCCGTTCGAACCACTCAATGTCGGTGTGCTGGCGCCGCCGCCACCGCCGTCAAAACCGCGAGCGCGGCGGTCGCGCAACTGAGCCCGCCAGCCGCTCGCCTCCCGAAATATCCGGCTCGCGTGCCGCGTTCAGAATGGCACGCGGGCGCGGGCGCGCAACGTCCAGATCTGGGTGTTGCCGCCGATGCCGCCAAGTTCACCGCCGGCAAGGATTGCAGCACCGTTGGCGAATTTGGCAGCCAGTCCGCCCTCGACACGAGCCGACCAGCCGTCGAGCAGGGGTGTCGAGGCGAGTGGCGGCGCGCCCGCTGCGGCGATGATCGCCGCAGCGTCATCCTTGGTGAAGTAATAGTCCGCGTAGATGCCGGCGTAGGGCGCCAGCATCACCGTTTCGGTCCACGCGAAGGGGTAGGCGACCTTGAACCCGCCGGAGGCGCGGCCGGTGGCGAAGTTCCGGCTGTCCTGCGCCGTGCCAAGCGAGTCCGTGTAGGCGTTCTCATGCTCCCACAGCGCATAGACCTTGAGCGAGGGCTCGAGGTCGAAGCCCCACGCCTTGTACGAGCCGGTGAGCCCGCCGGAAACGAGCCAGCGGTTGCCATTGAAATTGCCCTGGGCCATGCCGGCGGCGCCATTGTAGTTGATGCCGGAATAGGCGGTCGCGGCATCGAACCGGATGGCCGGCGTCAACCGCCAGCCGAGATAGCCGCCCACGGTCCAGCCGTCGCCCTTCAGCTTGCCGTTGAACTCCTGCGAGGTGTAGTCGAAAGTTTCATAGCCGCCGACCGCACCGACCACGACATTGGACGACACCCGGTGCGTCAGGCCCATCAGCGCGTTGACCTGGCTGCCATAGAGCAGAGCCTGGCCGCTGTTCATCGTGGTGCCCCAGCGGTCGATGCCGGAGCCGCGCACGTCGGCCCACAGGATCCAGTCCTGCGGCTCGCGCACCTTGAGCGGTGGCGCCTTGGTGGCAGGCGCGGCGCGGTCGATCGCGGCGAACGCGTCATCCATGCGCTTGCGGCCGTCACCGTAGCCAAGCGCGCCGGCGCCGCTGGCCTTGCCGCCGTCGAGGCCATACCTGCCGTTCCAGCGATCACTGACGATCTTGTCACCACTCGCCGCCTCGGTCTGGTCCGGGTCCGCCGAGAAGTTGAACCGCATGCCCATGCCACCAGGCGTGAGGAAGCTTCCGGGGCCGTCGCTGAAGCCCTCGGAGATCGCGGAATCGATCGCGCCGGCGATCGCCTGGCCTGAGTTCTGCGCGACGACCTTGGTGACGTTTACCTGCAGCGCACGCAGCTTGAGACTGTCAGCGGGAGTGTTGACCGTCTGCAGAAGGGCCTGCGAAACACTGGCGTTGTAGTTGCCGCTTCCGCCGTAGCTGGCCGTGATGCTGTGCGAACCGACGGTCAGCGTAGCAGTGGTGAAGGTGGCGACACCGCCCGACAGGGCGCCGCTCCCGATCGGGGCGTCGCCGTCCTTGAACGTTACCGTTCCCGTCGGCGTTCCGCCGCCCGATGCCGTCACCGTCGCGGTGAAGGTGACCGGCTGGCGCGCCGAACTCGGATTGAGCGAGGACGTGACGGTCGTGGAGCTGACGGCCGTGGTGATCGCGCCAGTGATCGTCTGCGTGGCGCTCTGCTGGGTGGGACTGTTGTCCGTGACCTTGATCGTGTAGCTGAAGTTGCCCCCGCTGCCCGGCGTGCCCGAGACGAGGCCTGTCGCGGCGTTCAGCGACGTGCCCGGCGGCAGTGCTCCCGATAGAACCGAATAGGTGAATGGACTGGTGCCGCCACCCGCGACATTGGTCTGGGCGTAAGGTTGACCGACCTGGGTGATGGACGATGGCGTCGCCGTCAGGGTGAGGACATTGACATAAGTGTAGGTGCCGGATCCGGTGCCGCCCGGCGCTGTCACCGTGACGCTGACGGCTCCGACCGCTCCAGCCGGGGCTACGGCGGTGATCTGGGTGGCGCTGTTGACCGTATAGCTCGTGGCGTTGTTGGTGCCGAATTTGACGCCGGCGGCGCCGCTCGTCCCCGTGAAATTGGTGCCGGTGATCACAACCGAAGTTCCGCCACCGGCGGGTCCACTGTTCGGGCTGAGCGACGTAATGGTCGGCGCGGCGGCATAGGTGTACTGGTCGGCCGCGCTTGTTGCGCTGGTCGCCACCGAGTTGGTGACGGTGATGTCGACGGTGCCGGTTCCCGCGGGCGCCGTTGCAGTGATCTGGGTGGCGCTGTTGATGGTGAAGCCGCTGGCGTTGCTGGCGCCGAATTTCACGGCCGTCGTGCCGGTGAATCCGGTACCTGTAATGACCACTGCCGTCCCGCCGGCGAGCGGTCCTGCGGTCGGCGAAATCGATGTGACGACCGGCGGGGCGATATAGGTGTACTGGTCAGCCGCTGTCGTGGCGCTGGTGCCCCCCGTTGTCGACACTGTTACATCCACCGTGCCGGTACCGGCTGGTGCGGTGGCCGTGATCTGGGTGGCACTGTTGACGGTGAAGCTGCTGGCGTTGCTGGTTCCGAATTTGACGGCGGTCGCGCCGGTGAAGTTCGTGCCGGTGATCGTCACGGTCGTGCCACCACTGGTGACCCCGGAGGTCGGACCGATGCCGGTGACGGTCGGCGCAGGAACATAGGTGAACTGGTCAGCGGCGCTGGTTGCGCTGGTGCCGCCAGCCGTCGTCACGCGGATGTCCACGGTGCCGGTTCCTGCTGGAGACGTGGCTGTGATCGAGGTCGCGCTGACAACGGTAAAGCCTGTGGCAGCGGTCGCGCCAAATGTCACTGCGGTCGCGCCGTTGAAATTCGCGCCAGTGATCGTGACCGTCGTGCCGCCCGTGGACGGACCGATGGTCGGACTGACGGACGAGATGGCCGGCGCCGCAACATAGGTGAATTGGTCGGCCGCGCCGGTCGCGCTGGTGCCGCCGACCGTGGTCACCGTGACATCAACGGTGCCCGTTCCAGCCGGCGAGGTCGCCGTGATCTGGGTCGCGCTGTTGACCGTGAAGCCGGAGGCATTGGTGGCGCCGAATTTGACGACTGTCGCACCGGAAAAACCGGTGCCTGTGATGACGACCGTGGTGCCGCCGCCGGTCGGGCCTGCCGTAGGGGATACCGCGCTGACCGTTGGCGCCGCAACATAGGTGTACTGATCGCTTGCGCCTGTCGCACTGGTGCCGCCGGGGGCCGTGACCGTGATATCGACGGTGCCGCTGCCGGCGGGGGCCGTGGCCGTGATCGAAGTCGCGCTGACGACGGTAAAGCCCGTCGCATTGGTCGCGCCGAACTTGACAGCTGTCGCGCCGGTGAAGTTGGTACCGGTGATCGTCACGGTCGTGCCGCCGGCGGTCGGGCCGCTGGTCGGACTGACCGACGTGACGCTCGGCGCCGGAATATAGGTGAACTGGTCAGCGGCGCTGGTCGCGCTGGTGCCGCCGACCGTCGTCACGCGGATGTCCACGGTACCGGTTCCCGCTGGAGACGTGGCTGTGATCGAGGTCGCGCTGACAACGGAGAATCCTGCGGCAGCGGTCCCGCCGAATGCGACTGCGCTCGCACCGGTGAAGTTCGTGCCGGTAATCGTGACAGTCGTTCCGCCGCTGCCCGGACCGCTGGTCGGGTTGACGGACGAGACGGTCGGCGCCGCAACATAGGTGTATTGATCCGCGGCGCCGGTCGCACTGGTGCCGCCGACCGTGGTCACCGTGACATCAACCGTGCCCGTTCCAGCCGGCGACGTCGCCGTGATCTGGGTCGCGCTGTTGACCGTGAAGCCGCTCGCATTGGTGGCACCGAATTTGACGGCCGTAGCACCGGACAGGCCTGTGCCCGTGATGACGACCGTGGTGCCGCCGCCGGTCGGACCTGCCGTGGGGGACACCGCGGTGACCGTCGGTGCCGCGACATAAGTGTATTGATCGCCTGCGCCGCTCGCGCTGGTGCCGCCTGGGGTGGTGACGGTGACATCGACGGTGCCGGTGCCGGCGGGGGCGGTGGCCGTGATCGAGGTTGCGCTGACGAAGGAGAAGCTCGTCGCATTGGTCGCGCCGAACTTGACGGCCGTCACTCCGGTGAAGTTGGTGCCGGTGATGGTCAGGGTCGTGCCGCCCGCGGTCGGCCCGCTGGTCGGACTGATCGTTGTGACGGTCGGTGCCGGAATGTAGGTGAACTGGTCAGCGGCGCTGATCGCGCTGGTGCCGCCGAGCGTCGTCACACGGATGTCTACGGTGCCGCTTCCCGCTGGAGACGTGGCTGTGATCGAGGTCGCGCTGACAACGGTGAAACCGGCGGCTGCGGTCCCGCCAAATGTGACTGCGGTCGCGCCGCTGAAATTCGTGCCGGTGATCGTCACGGTCGTTCCGCCGCTGGCAGGACCGCTGGTCGGGCTGATGGACGTAACCGTTGGCGCCAGAACATAAGTGTACTGATCGCTTGCGCCTGTCGCACTGGTGCCGCCTGTCGTGGTCACCGTGACATCGACCGTSCCCGTTCCGGCCGGCGCGACYGCKGTGATCTGGGTGGCGCTGTTGACGACATAGCTGGTGGCATTGGTGGTGCCGAACTTGACTCCCGCAGCACCGGTCGCCCCTGTCAGATTGGTGCCGGTAATCACCACCGAGGTGCCGCCGGTGGCCGGGCCCGCCGTGGGGGACACCGCGGTGACCGTCGGTGCCGCGACATAAGTGTATTGATCGCCTGCGCCCGTCGCGCTGGTGCCGCCTGGGGTGGTGACGGTGACATCGACGGTGCCGGTGCCGGCCGGGGCGGTGGCCGTGATCGAGGTTGCGCTGACGAAGGAGAAGCTCGTCGCATTCGTCGCGCCGAACGTGACGGCCGTCACTCCGGTGAAGTTGGTGCCGGTGATGGTCAGCGTCGTGCCGCCCGCGGTCGGCCCGCTGGTCGGACTGATCGTTGTGACGGTCGGTGCCGGAATATAGGTGAACTGGTCAGCGGCGCTGGTCGCGCTGGTGCCGCCGAGCGTCGTCACGCGGATGTCCACGGTGCCGCTTCCCGCTGGAGACGTGGCTGTGATCGAGGTCGCGCTGACAACGGTGAAACCGGCGGCTGCGGTCCCGCCAAATGTGACTGCGGTCGCGCCGCTGAAATTCGTG